>JALEJB010000135.1 GCA_022768825.1 Lachnospiraceae bacterium | reverse complement strand
TTCCGCCTGTACTTACTCCACAGCAGATTTCGTATACTTACGCAAGTGAAGCAGATTTACTTAATACTGTACTGTTTGGTAAGACAGCGAAAGAGTGGCGTGACAGTAACCCAAATGAAAAAGGAAACATCAGGGATGTTGCAACAATATATCAGCTACTTGTATTGTCTAACATGGAAAGCTACAATGCTATTTTAATTAAGCAGGGAAAAAGACAGGCTGAAAGAATGCAGTTATTACATGAATTAGCAGTTCAGCAGATGACTACGCTCAGTAGTTTGGAATTAAGTAATCTTCCAGGAATTGAGAAGAAATAGACATATGATGTTTGGCATGCCTTCATCTGCTTTCAAGATGAATTTAGCTGTGCAGTATCCCCCTCAGGGGCTTGTATGAGATATCAGTTCAGAGTATAGTGAGTATATCGATATCGAATACATATTTTTAACTTATCGAGGAGGGAAGCTTTATGCATATGGCGGATGCTTTGGTTGCGCCGGCAGTTGCTACAACCATGTATGTATGTTCTACAGCGGCAGCAGGTTATTCAGTGAAAAAAGTACGTTTAGAGAGTGATTCGAAAAAAATTCCGGTGATGGGAATTATGGGGGCATTCGTGTTTGCAGCGCAGATGATCAATTTTACGATTCCCGGAACGGGGTCCAGTGGACATCTTTGTGGAGGTATGCTTTTGTCGGCACTTCTTGGACCATACGCCGGTTTTTTGACGATGATCGGAGTCTTGTTGATACAGTGTCTGTTATTTGCGGATGGCGGGATACTTGCATTGGGATGTAACATATGGAATATGGCATTCTATGGCTGCTTTATCGGTTCTCTTCTGATCTGGAAGCCGCTGATGAAAAAAGGAGTGTCAAGAGGCAAAATCATTGCAGCATCAATTCTTGGCTGTGTACTTACCTTGCAGTTAGGCGCTTTCAGCGTTACGCTGGAAACAATGGCATCCGGAATTACAGCATTGCCATTTGGAACATTTGTTGCTACCATGCAGCCGATTCATCTGGCAATCGGATTTGTTGAAGGTATGATCACCGCAGCAGTTCTGATCTTTGTGTATGAAGCAAGACCGGAACTTTTGCATGCCAATACAGGAACAGAGAAAAGAGAGGGAAGATTTTCTTTTAAAAAGACGCTTGTAGTTCTGGCAGCAGCAACGGTTATCGTTGGCGGCGGATTGTCACTGGTTGCTTCTTCCTATCCGGATGGTTTGGAATGGTCTATCGAAAAAATCACCGGTTCTACGGAAGTGGAATCCGAGGGTGGAGTCTATGAGGCTGCAGGCTCTGTTCAGGAAACAACAGCGGTGCTTCCTGATTATGCATTTAAAAATTCAGATACTGCTCTGGGAACAACATTTTCCGGAATTGTAGGAAGTATTATCGTTGTAGGTGTATGCGTAGGTGCATGCTACGCCTTTAAATTCTTTAGAAAGAAAACGTATCATGGGTAAAATAGGGAATGCCATTTCTGAGATTCATCATATGGATACAATGGCGGCAAAGAACCAGTGGGTGAATAGAATTCATCCACTGGTTAAATTTGTTTTGACGATTGTGTATCTTGCAACGGTTGTATCCTTTCACAAATACGATATCATTGGTCTTATGGGTATGGTGGTATACCCTCTGGCCATGTTTATTCTTGCAGAGTTGTCTTTTAGAGACAGCATGAAAAGACTAAGGGTGGTATTGCCTCTTGTATGTGTGATTGGGATATTCAATCCTTTCTTTGACCGCATACCGGTACAGATTGGAGGATTGACCTTGAATTCAGGTGTGATTTCCATGCTTACATTGATGATCAAAGGAGTACTTACCGTGTTGGCATCTTATGTTTTGATTGCCACTACATCCATTGAGAAACTCTGCTATGCGTTTCGGTTGATCCACATACCGAAGATTCTGGTAACACAGATTCTTCTTACTTATCGGTACATCATGGTACTTCTGGAAGAGGTAAACAGGGTTACGCAGGCTTATGCCCTGCGTGCACCGAATCAAAGGGGAATTCATTTTAAAGTGTGGGGTTCTTTGACCGGACAATTGTTGCTGCGAAGCATGGACAGGGCCGGCATCGTGTATGAAAGTATGACACTTCGGGGGTATCATGGAGATTTTGATTATATGGCAGTGAAAATCCATTGGCGGTGGCAGGATGTTTTGTTCGAGGCGGTATGGCTGTGTATCTTTTTTATATTTCGCAAAATCCCGGTTATTGTAGTGATGGGAAATCTGGTGGGAGGTTTGTTTGGATGAGCCATATACATATTGATGTAGAGCATGTCAGTTTTGGGTATGAAAAAAATAGAGAAGTATTAAAAGACATCTGTTTTCATGCAGGAGAGACAGATTCTATCGGTCTGGTAGGAGCAAATGGTGTCGGAAAATCTACGTTTCTGAAACTGATGGTAGGACTTGACCTTGGTTTTTCCGGGACGATCCGGGTGGAAGAGATACCTGTACAGAGAGAAACTTTGCCTCGGATTCGAGAGAAAATCGGATATGTTTTTCAGGATTCGGACAGTCAGCTTTTTATGTCCACGGCATTTGAAGATATTGCTTTTGCCCCGAGAAACTATGGGCTTCCGGAGGCGGAAGTAGAGCACAGAGTGAATACGGCACTGGAGATGACAGGAATTACTTATCTGAAGGATAAACAGATATACAAAATGTCAGGTGGAGAGAAGAAGCTGGTATCCATAGCAACCATACTTTCCATGACACCGGACATCATTCTTATGGATGAACCGTCCATTGCTCTGGATCCCAGAAACCGCAGAAACCTGATCCGGATACTGAATTCTTTTGAGCATCTGATCATAATCGCATCACATGATCTGGATATGGTGTGGGATACCTGTGAGAGAACGATTCTTATGGCAGACGGAAAAATAATCTGTGACGGTCCGACAAAAGAGGTATTGAGCAATCGGGAACTTCTGGAGGCAAACGGATTGGAACTGCCTCTGTTTATGCAGCACAGATAAAAATTATGCATGAGAGGAAGGGCGTCAGAAATATTGCACAGAACAGATGCTCAAAATAAAAAGAAAAGTAATTTCGCAAAACATGAGCCGCATCATGATGGAATAATCAAAATGGAGCTAAGAATATGCGCTATACAATAAATCAGATCCGTGAAGGCGAGGATGAATTAATACTTAATTACCGGCAATTGAATCCGGAAGTAGAAAAAGTCATCGCATTTATGGATCAGAATCAGAAAAAGATGATTGGACGGGTGGATGGAGAAACCATCCTCTTTTCACCGGAAGAGATCCTGTATATCGAGAAGGTGGATGGCAGAACCTTTGCCTACACGGTGGACCGGGTCGTTCAAGTGGATCTCTCCTTATCCACTGCTGAGCTGATTCTCGAGGATGTGAGTTTTTTTCGGTGCAGCAAATCCATGATCGTCAATGTCAACAAAGTGGAAAAGCTAAAGAGCCTGCCTTCGAATCGGATTGACGCTACGATGAAGGGTGGAGAACATATTATGATCTCACGCACCTATGCGTCGGAATTTCGAAGATTACTGAAAGGAGAATAGAGAATGAAAAAGCCAACATTGTGGGAGAGATACCTGACAAAGGAGATCGGAATCGAGTTTAAAGCATGCCTGTACTTTTTTGCGTTGCTTTTCTTTTATTGCATATACCGCATCTGTATCGGATGGACGATGGCAGAGATCCTGCACATGGCAGAGATGATCTTCCTTACCTATATCGTCGGTTATATTCAGGTCTTTTTGTTGTGGAACTTTGATGAGGCAGACTGTCTGGGAAAAAAAGAAGTCTTAGGCATCGGGATCTGTACGGTGATCTATACCGGCATCTCTTATCTGTGTAACTGGTTTGACCGGAATTGCTATGTCACGATCGGCTTTGCCTTTTATGTCATTTTTTTGTATGTCTGTGTCTATTTTGTTTATAAATGCAGAAGAAAAATCGACGATAAGATTTTAAATTCGGATCTGGAGCTGTTTCAGGCACGGTCTGGGAAATAGTGTCATTGGATGTGCTTATAAGAAGAATTTGTGATTAAAAAAATCTGCATAAAAGTACATGACATTTTCGAAAAAATGATAAATTTTCTTTTTCATAGGTTTTCACTCCCTTCTTTTTTCTTGTGTTCAATATAAGTCATTCAAGAAAGAAATACTTGCCAAAATAAAAAAAGAATTAGACAAATCTTGCAAACAGAAAAGAAAGATGTATGGACAGATTCGTGCATCTTTCTTTTTGTTTGCATGTTTAATGGCAAATATTTTTTCGATATTCAGAAGGAGATAATCCCTTGATTTTTTTAAAAATACGGCTGAAATATAATGGATTGTCGTATCCTACAATACGCGCGATTTCGGTCACATTGTATTGAGAACTCTGTAACAGTGCCTCAGCATTGTAGATTCGCTTGGATAGAATATATTGCATCGGCGTAAAACCGGTATATTGCTTGAAATTACGGATAAACCAGCTGGTGCTCATATTATGTTTACGCGCATATTCATCAATGCAGATATCGTTACTATAGTGTTCATTGAAGTAGATGGCTGCGTTATCAATTTCCTCAGCGATTTGGACATTGCTTACCTTGGAAGAAGCTTCACAATATCGCTGTAAAAGAATGAAGAGTTGTCTTAGAGATATTTCTAACATTTCAGGATAGTTAACTTTGCACATTTGCAGTTCGTATATCATTGTGCGAAAGATGTTTTTGTATTCCAGGGCTGATCCACAGTAAAAAACATGTTTTTCTTTGGGAATACCGTAAGCGCGTAAAATGTTTGTGACATTCCCACCGGTGAAATGAACCCAGTAGACTTCGGTCTGATCTTCTCCGTAATATTCGTACTTTTGGGGTTCTTTCGGACGATATAGCACCATGTGACCAGCTGTAACAATTTGCTCTTTGCCGTCAAAGTGAAAGTGCGCTTTGCCAGATGCGATGTAAAGGAGTTGAAAATCCAATCTTCCTCTGGGACGCCATGTGGGGAGTTTGGGAAGCGTGTATAGATGATATGTTCCACAACTGGTTACGATTAAGGGTTTTGATTTATCCTTTATATCCAGAATTCTGTTATTTAAATAGGCATTATTGGTATACATATTGTCCCTCCCTTTTGTATCAAAATGTGCTTATTGATAGATATAAAGATACAGAAAACAGGATTTTATATGAGCTATTAGTTTTGATTGTATCATTTAGTGCATGTTTTGTCTAATATATGATATGTATTTTTCTCATTATAATATATACAATAAGAACACCGAAAGAAGTAACGAAAAAATAGTTCAACGACGGAGGAGAAAAACTTATGGAGGAAAAGAAGTATTTAAAATGGTATAACATGGTGGGGTATGGATCGGGAGACATTGCAGGAAATGTAGTATATGCATTGCTGACGTCCTTTGTCATGATTTATCTGACAAACACCGTGGGATTAAAAGCCGGCATTGTCGGAACATTTATAGCGGTTTCCAAGATATTTGATGGATTCACAGATGTATTCATAGGTTCCATGATTGACAAAACAAAGAGCAGAATGGGAAAAGCAAGACCTTGGATGTTATGGGGATTCTTCGGATGCGCGATCACGTTATTTGCAGTTTTTGCAATTCCTACAAGCTTAGGGAAGACAGCGCAGTATGCATGGTTCTTTATCGCATACACCTTGTTAAATGCAGTATTTTATACAGCAAATAATATTGCGTATTCGGCACTGACAGCGCTTGTCACAAAAAATAGCAAAGAACGTGTACAGATGGGATCTTTTCGATTTATTTTTGCGTTTAGTACAAGCTTGCTTATTCAGACGATCACGGTTGGTGCTGTAGACGCTCTGGGTGGTGGAGCAGTCGGCTGGAGAACAATGGCAATTATTTATTGTATTGTTGGAATTATTACGAATAGTATTGCGGTATATTCAGTAAAGGAATTGCCGGAAGAAGAGTTAAATGAAGATGTAAACGAAGACAAAGAAGAAAAGCTTACACTCATTCAGTCTGCAAAATTGTTAATAACAAACAAGTATTATATAATGATTTGTGGAGTATATGTTTTACAACAGTTATACGGAGCAATGATTAACATAGGAATTTATTTCATGACCTATGTATTACTTAACAAAAATCTGTTTGGTGTATTCTCATGGGCAGTCAATATACCGTTGATCATTGCTTTGGTTTTTACACCGGCATTAGTGGCTAAATGGAAGGGAATGTATAAGCTTAACAAATATAGTTATATGATTGCAACGATAGGTCGTTTACTAGTTGTGGTAGCAGGATATATGGGAAGTGTTCCTTTGATGCTGCTCTTTACCGCAATTGCCGCCTTGGGACAGGGACCATGGCAGGGAGATATGAATGCAGTTATCGCATCGTGCTCGGAATATACGTACCTTAAAACGGGGAAAAGAGTAGATGGAACGATGTATTCCTGCACGTCATTAGGTGTAAAAATCGGAGGCGGCCTTGGTACTGCTATTGCGGGCTGGATGCTGGATTTGAGCGGTTTTGTAAATGGTGATATGGCTGTTCAGCCAGACAGCTGCATTCACATGATGTATTTTATGTATTTATGGCTTCCATTCATTATGGATTTGTTGATAACAGTTATTCTTTCATTCATGAATGTGGAAGACGCAAATAAAAAGTTGAAAAAAAATATTACATTATAAAGTGCTGTTAAATGTTATATGGAGAGTGAGGATCATATGAAGTCAGATATTAAGTGGTTAGACAATCCGGAAATATTCAGAGTCAATCAAATGTCAGCTCATAGCGACCATGAATATTATTTAAACTATCATGATTTAGAAGCTGGGAATCATGGATACATGCAGTCTTTAAACGGATGCTGGGACTTTTGCTTCAGCATCAATGCAAAAGAAAGACCTGGTAAATTTTATGAAGAAGATTTTGACTTGCGGGGGTTTGACAAGATCATGGTTCCCGGACATATCGAGCTTGCCGGGTATGACCAGATCCGTTATATCAATACCATGTATCCATGGGAAGGAAAACGGTATTTAAGAGGTGCGTACAGTCTGGAAAATGCAGGAGATGGTGCAGGGATGTTCAGCGAAGCGGATTATAATCCTGTAGGCTCTTATGTCACCAGATTTGATTTAAATGAAAATCAGATCGGAAAGCGGATCAGAATCAGCTTTGAAGGCGTGGAACAGGCAATGTATCTCTGGTTAAACGGAGAGTTTGTCGGATATGCGGAAGACAGCTTTACACCATCCGAATTTGATTTGACACCTTATGTCAGAGAAAAGGGAAATGTTCTGGCGGTGGAAGTATACAAGATGAGTACGGCAGCATTTTTGGAGGATCAGGATTTCTTCCGGTTCTTCGGTATTTTTCGAAATGTAACCTTAAAAGCTATACCTGATGTGCATGTGGAGGATTTATGGATTCATCCGGTACTAAATAAAGATCTTGTAAGTGGTGATTTATTTGCAGATGTGAAGGTCACAGCTTGCCAAAAACAAGGATTAAAAGCCAGATTTATTTTAAATGATAAAACCGGAGAAAAGGTTCTTGAAAAGGAATTCGCTTTAGAGGAAAAGGATGGGCTTTATGTTGGACAGATGAGTGCATCTCTTGAAAACGTACGGCCTTGGGATAATCATTCGCCATATTTATACAGTGCTTATGTGGAAGTTTTGAATGATCATGATGAACTTGTAGAAGTAGTACCATATGACATAGGATTCAGACGGCTGGAAATTGTAGATAAGGTGATGCGTCTGAATGGCAAGCGTCTCGTTATCGTAGGTGTCAACAGACATGAATGGAACGCAAAAACAGGAAGATGTATCGGAATGGAAGATATGCTCTCGGACATGGAATGTATCCGGAAAAATAACATCAATGCAGTGAGGACCTGCCATTATCCGGATCAGATTCCATGGTATTATCTGTGTGATCAGGAAGGCATTTATGTCATGTCAGAGACAAACTTAGAAAGTCATGGAAGCTTCCAAAAGCTGGGTGCTATTGAACCTTCCTGCAACATACCGGGTTCCATTTCGCAGTGGAAGGAGGCAGTTGTAGATCGGGCAAGAAGCAATTATGAGACTTTGAAAAATCATCCATCTATTCTGTTCTGGTCTTTGGGAAATGAATCCTATGCCGGTGATGACATTGAGGCAATGAACACCTTTTTTAAGGAAAAACAGGATGGCCGTTTGGTTCATTATGAAAGTGTCGTTTATAATCGTGCCTATGAGGATTCCATATCGGATGTAGAAAGCCGCATGTATGCCAAACCGAAGGATGTGGAGGCGTATTTACAAAATGATCCGAAAAAACCGTATGTCTTATGTGAATTTATGCATGATATGGGAAATTCCATGGGCGGGCTTGGATCTTATATGAAGCTGATTGACAGGTATGATATGTACCAGGGCGGATTTATATGGGACTTTATTGATCAGGCAATTCTTGTAAAGGATGAAGTAACCGGAAAAGAAGTGCTTCGCTATGGCGGGGATTTTGATGACAGACCGTCGGATTATGAGTTTTCGGGAAACGGCATTTTGTTTGCTGACCGAAAGGAAAAACCGGCTATGCAGGAAGTGAGGTATTATTATGGATTATACAAATAAGATGCCGCTTAGAGTTGTATTTGGAGATTTTACATTGGGAGTTCATGGCAATGGATTTGACTATATTTTTTCCTATGCCCAGGGCGGACTGGAGTCTCTTGTAAAAAATGGATATGAATGGTTATACCGTACGCCCAAGCCGACCTTCTGGCGGGCATTAACGGACAATGACAGGGGGAGCAGATTTCATCTGAAAAGCGGAAGCTGGCTAGCGGCAGATCTGTTTATCGATTGCAAAGAGGTGGAAGTTATTGTCGACGGAGAGTCACAGGGAAAACCATGTGCGCCGGACAATAATCGATATGGTTCAGATGTATATGCCAAAGAAGCAGTTGTCAGATATACCTATGAGACGATCACTACGCCTGCTGCACTGGTTCATGTGACCTACACCGTCAGCGAGAAAGGGGAGATTACGGTAGGCGTTCATTATGTGGGTGTAAAGGGATTACCGCAGCTTCCGGTATTCGGAATGCGTTTTATTATGCCGACGCTGGCGGATCAATATCGTTACGGGGGCTTGTCGGGAGAAACATATCCGGATAGAAAACTTGGAGCAGAAAAAGGCATATTTGAGGTTGATGATCTGTCCTTAACGCCATACCTTGTGCCGCAGGACTGTGGAATGAGAATGGATACAGACTGGGTGGAGGTTGTACGTCATACCAGTTTGAATAACAGTCGGCGAGACAGCTCAAAACAGACATTGCGAATTGAAAAAACAGACGAGGCATTTTCCTTTTCCTGTCTGCCGTATACGGCAACCGAAATTGAAAATGCTACCCATCAGGAAGAGCTACCGCCCGCAAGAAGAACGGTTTTATGTGTGTATGGTGCTGTCAGAGGTGTCGGAGGAATCGACAGTTGGGGAAGCGATGTAGAAGATGCGTATTGTATCAGTGCGGAAAAGGATATCATTTATTCATTCACAATATGTTAAAGGAAAATTTGCTTTAGAAATGTTATTAACTTATGAAAAAAGAACGGACAGCATATCGGTAGAATACAGAAATGCTGTGCATGTTCCTCCTCATTTACATGAAGCGGTAGAGATTGTATATGTTACAGACGGTTCTGTCGAACTGGGAGTTGGAAAAGAGCTATATCATATGGAAGTAGGCGATTTTGCAATTGTTTTTCCCAATGTGATTCATCATTATCAGGTATTTGAAAAAGGAGATAATAGGGGGATTTATTTGTTTTTGGAGCCGTCTTTGTTTCCTGCATATTTTGAACAATTCCAAGTCTACGCTCCGAAACTCCCAATTATAAAGAAGGAAGAAGTGCATGCAGATATTATAAGCGCAATTAAAGCGTTGGAAGCTGTGTCAAAATGCAATGATATGCTGATACAGGCATATGCACAGATCATATTTGCTCATGTTTTTTCAACAATGGAGCTGGTTAGCAAAGAATCTTTAGGTGGCAACGATATGATATATAATGCAGTGGAATATGTGGCAAAGAATTTTCGTCAATCAATTTGTCTGGATAAAATGGCGCATGATTTAGGAATAAACAAATATGTTCTTTCGAGAATGTTTGCGAAGACGTTTCACTGCAATTTTAATCAATATGTAAGTGAAGTCAGACTAAATTATGCATCAAGTTTTTTGAAAAATACAACTGAATCCATTACAAATATTTGTCTGGATTGTGGTTTTGAGAGTCAAAGAACATTTAACAGAGTTTTCAAAGAAAGATATAAGATGACCCCGAGAGAATATAGGACACTAAATAAAAATATAGAATCATCAATTGAATGAGGATCTGGAGCTGTTTCAGGCACGGTCTGGGAAAGAAAATTCAAGTACGCCTTGGCGTACTTGAAACAAAGGTCAAAACAATTCCTTCCGCTTGTCGGATTTTTTTCCATGACCTGCGGAAAATCAGATTTTTACGAGGAGGGAAAGAATATGCAGACTATGATAGAGATTCAAAATCTCACCAAAAACTATGGGAAACACAGGGGTGTGGAGAACGTCTCCTTTGATGTGAAACAGGGAGAGATCTTTGGATTTCTCGGTCCCAACGGAGCCGGAAAATCTACCACCATACGCTCCATGTTAGGACTGATCAAGTATGAGAAGGGACAGATCCGCATCTGCGGTTATGACGCCATCGAAGATCATGAAGCGATCATGAAAAACATCGGATATATGCCAAGCGAGGCCTGGTTTTATCCGGGAATGACGATACGGGAGATCCTGAAACTGGCGGCAGATGTGAGAAAAACGGATTGCGGGGAAGAAGCACAAAAGCTTTGCGAAAGACTCCAGATCGATACCGGCAGAAAGATCAGTGACCTGTCTCTGGGCAATCGGAAAAAGGTGAGCATCGTCTGTGCCATGCAGCACAAGCCAAAGCTGTTTATCTTTGATGAACCGACCAGCGGTCTGGATCCCCTGATACAGAATACATTTTTTGAGATCATAAAAGAATATGTACGAGAAGGGGCAACCTGTATGCTGTCGACCCACGTCTTATCTGAAGTGCAGAACTATTGCGACAGGATCGGAATTATGAAAGAAGGGAAACTGATCGTGACAGACACCGTGGAAAACCTGACCCAGACAAAGACAAAGCGCATCAGGATGATCCGGGACGGAGAACATCTGGATTTCCTGTACAAGAAGGATCTGAACGAATTGTACAAAGAACTGGAAGGGCATAACATCGAAGATATACTGATCGAAGAGCCTTCCATCGAGGAAGTGTTTATGCATTATTATCGGAAGGATAACGAGTAGCATTGCGCTGCAAAAAAGGAGGATGAATCGTATGACGGCATTATTGAAATATGAATGGAAAAACGGAATCAAGAGCCTGCTGATCTGGGCTCTGTCTGTTGGAGGCATGGGACTATTCTGTATATTACTGTTTCAGAGTATGGAAGAAAGCATGGCGGGAATGGCAGAAAGCTATGCATCCATGGGAACATTTTCAGAAGTATTTGGAATGGATACCTTAAGCATCGCAACGATCAAAGGCTTCTTTGCCACAGAGGTCGGCACGATCCATGCGCTGGGAAGCAGCATGTTTGCAGCATCCATAGCCACTGTGATCCTTTCGAAGGAAGAGGATGGTCATACCGCAGAATTTACCTATACCTTGCCTGTTTCCAGAGTGAAGGTTATTTTTGTAAAATTCGTATCCGTGATCGTGAATCTGATTCTGTTTACCGCGATCTGCGTGATTTTATATCAGATTGGATTCTGGGTGATCGGAGACAGCGAGATGGGGAAAGATTTTATCCTATTCATGCTGGCACAGCTTCTGATGAATGTGGAAATTGCGTCGATCGGATTTTTGATCTCTTCGGTAAGCCAAAAAAACAAAGTGGGCATTGGAATCGCAATGGCGATGGTCTTATATGTCTATGATCTGATGGCACGCGTGATACCGGATTTGGAGAATGTGAAGTTTCTTTCGCCATTTTCTTATGGAAATGCGGCAGAAATTTTTTCAAACACATGGGATGCGTCGCTTGCCTTGTGGTTTGGAATTGCAATTACTGTTGTGCTGACATTTCTGGCAGGTCTGATCTACAACAAACGGGATCTGGCAAGCTAAGATTTATCCCAAGAAAAAAAGGCACTTTCCGACGGGGAAGTGCCTTTGTCATATCGATTTTTATTGTCCGGATGCCTGTAAAAAATTGAGAAACTCCACTGCAGGAAGCGGACGGGAATAATAAAAGCCCTGAATATAATCCACGCCCTCGGCGGTGATCTGATCTAACTCTTCACGGGTTTCAATACCCTCGGCAACGACTTTCAAACGCATACCGTGGGACATTTCCACTACAGCGGCAACAACCTGTCTGGCTTTGGAACTGTTGAAATAAGCCTTTGACATATCGTAGTCTAATTTGAGAATCGAAACCGGCATTTCTACCACATACATCAGATTGGATTCGCCTTTTCCAAAATCATCCAGAGAAAATGTAAAGCCATGAGAGATCAGCTTTTTCATATTCCCAAGGAGAATCTGTCGGGCGCGGATAGAAGCCGTCTCCGTGATCTCCAGATTGATGAGCCGCGGATTGATCTGGTATTTATTGATGATCGAAATGAGACGGTCTGACAGATCCAGACTTTCACACTGGACGACAGAAAGGTTCACTTCAACATAATGAATGCCAAGCTTCGTGGCATCTGTATTTTTTAGAAAATCACAGACCTTTTCAAAAATTCGTTCACCAAGTTCGATGATCTGACCGTTCTTTTCAGCTACCGGAATAAATAACCCCGGTGACAGAAGCTCGCCGTCCTCTTTACGAATACGCATCAAAGCCTCGGCGGAAGTAAAACAATGATCATTGTTGGAAAAGATTGGCTGCAGGAACAGCTCCACCCGGTCTTGTGTCAAGGCATCACTGATCTCCTGTTCAATGAGATTGTGATCGTGAAATTGCGTGATCATCTCTTCGGTTGTGCGTATCAGTGAGCCTCTTTTGTCAATGTATTCGCTTTGAATAAAGCCGAGGAAACGAAACAGTTCCTTGGGATTGTCAAAAGAACCGGCCTGCGTCGTCAGGGTTACGGTTGCTGATTTCGTAAATGCGTCCGAAGTAGAGAACGCATTGATGATCTCTCTGGCAGAGGTGGCAAGCGGCTCCGGGTCGGAACTGATCAGTACAAGGCTCAACTGGACATCTTTAAAGAGGAGAGCCTCTTTTCTGCATAAGCGGATCATCTTTCGGATGATGTCGTTGGTGTTGATACCGTGATCCTCAAAGGCTTTGGCATTGTCCAGAGAGATCTGCAGCAGACAGAATCTCCGGCGGTCTTCATAGAGCTGTGTCAGATACTCGGACAGTGCGTAGGAATTAAAACAGCCAAATTTGCGTTCGAGATTTGACTCCGGATTTTCGATGATCGTAAACAGAACCAGAACACCCAGCGCGCTGGCAAATCCCACCAGTAAAAGTGCATTATTAAAAAACTGAATACTGGCAGCGGCGATCCAGATGATCATCCATAGATTGATCGCAAACCGGCGCCTGGGATTTAGTCTGGCGCGGAAACGATTTGCCACAATCAGGGTTGCGATGATGTATATGGCACAAAACGCATATACTGTAAGCACCGATGCACCGTAAGTATATACCTGATTTGCCCGGTCGTAAATGTGAATCGGAAGCACAAAGATCAGGGTGCTTTGAAAGAGCATAAGGATCAACATCCAAAATCCGAATTTTTTGTGCTTGGGCTGCGGCATCATATCTGCCAGTATGTATACCAGTGCCGACCATACGCCCCAGACGAGCAGGGCGATATATAACTTGCATACGCTGTGGACAATCGTGGGCGTGAACCGGAAACGGTATTTGATGGCGAACAGTGATGCGATGTCCGCAAGCAGACTGATCGTGATCACACGAATGACAGCAGAAAAAAGCTTCTCTTTGTAAAGAGGGAGGTTGGTATGGCTTTTATAGAAAATAATTAATAAAATCAGGATACATAATCCGCAGAGCTGAAATTGAATGTGCATGTGCATATCATCTCTCCTATTTGAAAAAGTCAAAAATGAAATTGATTATCCTATGTATATATAATAGAGGGAATGGCGAAAAATAGCAATTAGTTTTTTTATTTCATTCACAAATGACAAGGGCTTTGTTATAATAGATGCGCACGAAACGATGGAAACGATCAAAGGTACGTAGGAGAAGGAGTATGGAACATACACATAAGCATTATCATTCGCAGGAAGAAAAGAAAAAACAGATCAACCGCATCTCGAAAGCGATCGGACACTTGCAGCACGTCAAGACGATGATCGAAAATGATGAGGATTGCGCGGATGTGCTGATGCAGCTTTCCGC
>JALEJB010000097.1 GCA_022768825.1 Lachnospiraceae bacterium | reverse complement strand
TGCGGAGGATGATCCGGACTCCATCGACCTTCGCGTGGTACCACAACAGGTCCGTGTTTATGAGATTTCAGGACCGATGTTTTTCGGTGTAGCAGAGCGCATTGCTGAGATTACACTGAAGGATTTTACCAGATGTCTGGTGATTCGTATGAGAGGTGTTCCTGCCATCGATGCGACTGCGATGCGTTCGCTGGAACAGTTACAGGAGCGATGCGAAAAAAATCATGTACAGCTTGTGTTTTCGCATGTCAATGAACAGCCGAGACGTACCATGGAAAAAAATGGATTTGTAGAGCGGATCGGTGCGGAAAATTTCTGCGCTCATATTGATGAGGCACTTGCAAGAGCATCGCAGATTGTGGCAGAAAAATAAATGGTTGAAGGATAATAGATGTTTGTAAGAAAACCCGAGTATGATTTGGCAAAAAAATTAATACGAAGACAAAAATTGCGATTGTATGCGATTCTTTTGGTTTTTCAGGCTGTTATCATATGGGTTTTTCATCCGATCGTGATGTGGATATGGAAAAAGGCATGGGACTTATCGCCGGTAAACTATATTACACACAATCACATGATTCGAATCATATCGTCCCCTTCGGTTATCCTTGCCATCGTAATGATCGGGATATGTGCCTGTATCTGGGGATTTTTTCGGATCTGTCTGGTGCTGCATGGCCTGGATGCGATTTTTTGCAGCCGGCGTGTCAAATTTACAGAGCTTTTTTGCTTGTCAGGCATGGATCTGATCCGGGCACTGCATCCGAGAAATTGCCTGCTCATTTTATTGGCAGGCATCTTCATGCCTTTTTTTAATATCTATTCGGTACTGAATTATGTTTCGCAGTTAGTGGTGCCACGGTATCTCTGGCAGACCATCAGAGAAAATCAGATTGTGTTTGCTGTACTGACAGTGCTCATTTTGATCTTACTTTTTCTGATGCTGTGGTCGATGCTGGTATTTCCGTATTTTGTTTTGGAAAAAGCTACCTTTTTTCAGGCGATGAAAAGAAGTATCTCTTTTGTCCGCAAACAGTGTTGGACGATCGGCGTAGAGACCTGTGTATGGAAAATGACAAAATTTCTCAAATATATCGTCCTCACCGGTGTGACAATTTTGTTTTATGTGCGGTTGACGTTTCACATCGGTGCGGAAAAGACCAATCTGGTACTTGCGGGACGCTATATGATGAAGCTGATCCGTCTGCCGATATGGAGTACAATATTGGATGTGTTGTTTATCATCGCAGTGTTGGCCTTTTATGTCGCCTGCTATTTGAAAGATGGCAGTGTTGTGCTTCATATGAAGCCCGTAGAATCTCCTTGGACACGATGGACCCGGTGGATGGGTGTAAAAAATCATAGACTGCGCAAATCAGTATTTTATCGCAGAGTTGCAACGATTGTTCTTGCGGTCATCGTTTTTTTTGCCAGCATGATCGTCATGCCGGATATCCTGCAAAGTTATGTCGCTTCGACGATCCGCAGGCAGCCGGAACTGACCTGTCATCGCGGGTATAGCTTTCTGGCACCGGAAAATACGCTGCCGGCATTTGAAGCTGCAATTGAGGCCGGTGTGCCATATGTAGAGTTGGATGTACAGTTGACGAAGGATGGGGTTGTCATGGTCACACATGACGCAAACCTGAAACGCTGTACGGGAAAAGATGAATATATTTATAATATGACTTATGATGAAGTCCGGCAGTTGGATGCAGGCGTGTATTTTGGGCAGGCTTATGCGGGAACAAAGATACCGACATTGGTGGAAGTTCTGCAATTCTGTGATGGAAAGATAAAATTAAATATTGAGATTAAGCAGAAAGGACACGCTCCATTACTGGAAGAGGAAACGGTCCGCCTGATCAAGCGATACAGCAGCATAGAAAATTGCAGTATCAGTTCCATGAATTATGAGTCGCTGCAGCAGGTGAAGCAAATCGATCCGGACATCGAGACGGGATATATTCTCGTGAAAGGAATCGGGAATTATTATGATCTGCCGGATGTCGATTATTTTAGCGTGGATAATACGTTTATCACATCAGGAATCGTGTCGGCAATCCATAAAAGACAGAAAAAAATATGGGCATGGACAGTTGATACAAAAGCAGATGCGATCCGTATGCTGGATGTGGGAGTTGACAATATCATCACTGATCGACCGGAGCTGATCCGGTATGTAATGCAACAGGACAGGCAGAGAATGATGCAGAGTTCAGAAAAAAATTAGAGTAAAAAAATGGGAAATGGGTAAAATACTTGCAAATTCAAAAATATTTTGCTACAATATTCTATACGAGTAAATTTTGATGCAAAAGAAAAAAGAGAGAGTTTTGGTTTTATGTTAAGATTTTACTGGGTTATTTTTTGGAATCTTGTGCATATTTATATGATTCCAAAGATGGGATATATGGCAAAGCATACGGATCGTTTTTCAGAAGAAAAACGGTATAAGACTGCCCGGACGGCAATCAGATATATGATGCGGTCAGGAAATATTCATGCAAAATATGATGGTCTTGAGAACCTTCCGAAAGAAGGGGGCTACGTGATGTATCCGAACCACCAGGGAAAATTTGACGCATTGTCCATCATGATCACACATGACAAACCGTGTTCGGTGGTAGTGGATGATTCGGTTTCTTATGGCATATTGATTCGCGAATTTATTGATATTGTTCAGGGAAAACGTATGAAACTGAATGATGTACGTCAGGCGTTGGAAATCATTAAACAGACAGCTACGGAAGTAAAGCAGGGAAGACGATATATCATCTTCTCGGAAGGTGGATATACGAACAACAAAAATACATTACAGGAGTTCAAGCCGGGCAGCTTTAAGATGGCGATGCTGGCGAAAGCTCCGATCGTGCCTGTCGCATTGATCGATTCTTATAAAGTATTTGGGGAAAATTCACTTGCAAGGGTGACTGCAAAGGTTCGTTATTTACCGGCTTTATATTACGAAGATTATAAAGATATGAATTCCCGGGAAATCTGTAAGCTTGTGAAAGCTATGATCCAGCAGGCAATTGAAGATGAGCTGGACCCGCACGGCAGAGAAGTCTGTGCACACGTTTCTTAATTAGTCAATTACATAATTTCGATATATGCAATCGTAGTCTAACGGATAGAACGCAGGACTCCGACTCCTGTAATGTGGGTTCGATTCCCGCCGGTTGCAGTTATTATCCCGAGGAGGGGCCCAGCCCCCTCCATTCATTTGAGACATTATCATATTATCATTGCGAAATACCTGCGTGATAATTCATGAGGAGGAAATACTTGATGTCTAATAATAAACAGAGAAATAAGAAAAGTAATGCTGTTGCAAACGCAAAGCAGAAAGAGATAGATCAACCGAATACCGTAGAACAAAATCAGCCAAAAGAAAAACAAACATCACAAAAATCGCTGAAGAAAAAATCAACTGGTCAGTTTGATGTCTCCGTTATAACTGAGTGGATCTCAAAATATAAGCGATATATCGGAGCGGTCGTTTTATTTGCTCTGATGGTTGTTGTTTTGATAAAAACATCTGATCGGCAACCGCAGCAAAAACCGGAAGAAGTGGTGACGGAAGAACAGGATACGCAAGATGTTTTAACGGAAGAGTTTCAGGTGGATGCTATACCTCAG
>JALEJB010000093.1 GCA_022768825.1 Lachnospiraceae bacterium | reverse complement strand
TATCCCGTTGATCGCAATACCAACCACGGCGGGTACCGGCTCTGAAGTGACGGCATTTTCGGTCATTACGGATCACAGCAGAAATTATAAGCTGACGGTTTTCAGTTATAAATTGATTCCCGCTTATGCGATTTTGGATGCGGATTTACTTACAACGGCTCCGGCTTCTGTAGCGGCAGCATGTGGGATTGATGCCATGGTTCACGCTCTGGAGGCGTATATTTCGAAGGCGGCATCCCCATTTTCTGACGCAATGGCAGAAAAAGCATTGGAACTGATTGGAAAAAATATTCGCAGATATGTGGCAGACCGCAGCGATGTGGAAGCCGCAGAGGGAATGCTGGTCGGATCCTTATTCGCAGGTATCGCTTTTTCCTGGGCGAGACTGGGAGACGTGCATGCAATGAGTCATCCGGTCAGTGCTTTTTTTGATGTTCCGCATGGGGTCGCCAATGCGATTTTGCTTCCGACAATTGTGGAATACAATGCGTTGGCAGATACCGGAAAGTATATGAAAATATTTAATTATATTTCAAAAACAAAGGCTTATGAGGAAGAGTTTGAGCCGTATATGCTTGTGGATCTGCTGGTGGAGTTGAATGAACAGCTTGGTATTCCCGCATCTCTTAGCGAAGTGGGTGTGACGGAAGACAAGTTGACCGTCATGGCAGATGATGCGATGAAGAGTGGAAATATCGCGGTGAATCCGAGAAGCACTACAAAACAGGATGTACTTTCTTTATATAAGAAGGCACTATAAAATAAATGAAAGCGGATATCCTCTGCCTCCGATTGGAGGCAGGGGATATTTGTTTAAGCAAAATAAAGGTTGGGTAATAAAATGAAACAGAATAAAAATCTGGCAGGTGCTTGTTGTGGTATGATGACAGGTGTCTGTTGGGGGATGTCGGGTGTGTGCAGTCAGTATCTGTTTACGCACACAACGATGCAGTCAAGTTGGTTTGTTGCTGTGCGAATGCTTGCAGCAGGGTCGTTGATGATCCTTCTTTCCTTCTTTTCAAGGAGAGAAGAAGTGGCGTGTTTGCTGAGAAATAAAAAGGATTTGATCCGGTGCATTGCCACCGGTGTTTTTGGAACTATGTTGTTTCAATTCGCTTGTTATGGCGCAGTGCAAAGATCAAATGCAGCGACTGCAATTGTGTTGCAATATCTGTGTCCAGTAATGGTGATGATCTATGTCTGTATAAAAGAACGAAAAAAGCCGAAAGCACATGAGATGATCGCATTGCTTTTGGCGGTTGCAGGTATTGTGCTGATTGCGACACATGGCAACCTCCGTGAACTGGTCATTACAGAAGATGCATTGATCTGGGGAATCGGTTGTGCATTTTTTATGTCCCTGAATACAGTCTTGCCGGAACCGGTCTACCGGAGATATTCGATTCAGACGATCACATCGGTTGCATTGTTTTCCGGTGGATTGGTGGCAACTGTTTTGGTCTGTCCCATCAAAAATCCGCCAATCATGGATACGGTGGCGCTCGTTGTACTTTTGGCAGCCGTGCTTTGTGGGAGCGTGGTTGCATATTTGGTGTATGGTCTGGCAATCAAATTGATCGGGGCTTCAAGGGCTAGCTTGTTTGCATGTGCGGAAATTCCTGCGGCTACGGTTTTGTCCCTTTTGTTTTTGCATACCAGATTTACATGGATGGATTTATTGGGGTTTGTTCTGATCGCTTCGACGATTTTTCTGTTGTCTGATTCTTCAGGGGCCTGAGGTCGAACTTTTTGTTCCACACTATTTGATTCTCGGTTGAAAGTATGATATAGTACATTTAACTGTAATCGTATATGGAGGAACGGGAATGTTTGATTATAAGCAATACAAAAGAAATTATTTTATGCCGTCCGAAAGATGTATGGACTGGGCAGACAAAGAATATGTAGATAAAGCACCGATCTGGTGCAGCGTAGACCTGCGTGACGGAAATCAGGCGCTGATCGAGCCGATGAGCCTGGAAGAAAAGCTGGAGTTTTTCCAGATGCTGGTGGATATCGGATTTAAGGAGATCGAAGTAGGATTTCCGGCAGCATCAGAGACGGAATATGAACTGGTACGCACATTGATCGAGAACAATATGATCCCCGAGGATGTGACGATACAGGTGCTGACACAGGCGAGAGAACATATCATCAGGAAGACTTTTGAAGCGGTAAAGGGCGCTCCGAGAGTCATTGTACATGTCTATAATTCGACCTCTCTGGCACAAAGGGAGCAGGTGTTTGGCAAATCAAAGGAAGATATCAAACAGATTGCGATTGAAGGTGCCAAGCTGTTAAAGGAACTTGCGGCTCAGACAGAGGGCAATTTCGCATTTGAATACAGTCCGGAGAGCTTTACCGGAACCGAGGTGGAATATGCGGTAGACGTATGTAATGCGGTACTGGATATCTGGGAACCGAACGAGAATTTTAAGCCGATCATCAATATTCCGGCAACGGTCGAGATGAGTATGCCGCATGTGTTTGCACAGCAGGTAGAATATGTGAGCAAGCATCTGCATCATCGTGAAAATGTCATTCTTTCGCTGCATCCGCACAATGACAGAGGCTGCGGAATCAGTGATGCCGAGCTGGGTATTTTGGCAGGTGCTGACCGTATCGAGGGTACGATGTTTGGTAACGGAGAGAGAACCGGTAATGTGGATATCATGGTTCTCGCTATGAATATGTATGCACAGGGTGTTGATCCGGAGCTGGATCTTTCGGATATGCCGCATCTCGTGGAGGTCTATGAGCGTCTGACACAGATGAAGATCGATATGCGCCATCCGTATTGCGGAAAGCTGGTATTTGCTGCATTTTCCGGTTCTCATCAGGATGCCATCGCAAAGGGTATGAAATACCGTGAAGAAAAAGATCCGTCACATTGGACGGTACCGTATCTTCCAATCAATCCGGAAGATGTGGGACGTACCTATGACAGTGACGTGATTCGTATCAATAGTCAGTCCGGTAAGGGCGGCGTTGCATATATCATGGAGCAGAATTATGGAATCAAGATTCCGTATAAGATGCGCGCGGATTTCGGCTATGCGGTCAAAGACGTATCGGATCGCAGCCATGCGGAGCTGACACCGGCACAGATTTACGATATCTTCATGAAGAGATATAAAAATTACACACCGATCTTTGATGTCAAGGGCTGTCATTTCCGTCAGGAGGACGGAATTACAGCAACGGTGAATATCATTGCCGATAATCGCAAGGATATTGTGGAGGCTTCCGGAAACGGACGACTGGATGCGGTCAGCAATGCGTTTGCCGAGAAATTCGGCAGACCATGCGAGATCATCTGCTATGAAGAGCATGCGATGCAGCATGGTTCCAATTCGGATGCGATTGCGTATGTGGGTATTGAGGCCGAAGATGGCAAACAATATTTTGGGATTGGAATTGACGGAGATATTATCCGTGCATCGATCGATGCGTTGATCTCGGCAATGAACCGATCAATGGAGCAAGAAGGGAACAGGTAATGTATCAGAAGAAAAAAATCAGGCTGGTGTATTTGATTGTTTTTCTGTTTTTTGCAGGGTTTTTACTTTTGTATATGCCAATGAAAGCGAATGCTGCTGTGAAGTTAAACAGAACCAGCAAAACGATGTATGTTGGCGATAAAATGACACTTCAGGTCATGGGGACGACCAAGAAAGTGAAATGGAAATCAAGTAATTCTGCGGTTGCAAAGGTGACTTCAAAGGGTGTGGTACTGGCCCGGAAAAGAGGTAGTGCAGTCATCTCGGCAACGGTGAATAAGAAAACATATGAGTGTAAGGTTACGGTAAATAAAACATTTAAACTGGAACAGGATTCGGCTGTGATCAAAAATGTCATGAAAACTCGCGCGTTGCTTACGGTGAATGGTTCGATAACGCCTTCGATTTCGGATCCTAATATATGCTCGGTATCTTTTGGTGAGAATTGGGAGGGGGATTACATGCCAATTTTCATTACACCGAAGCATGTTGGAACGACTACGATTAAATTTACAAATACCGAAAACTCGGAAATTTGTACACTGAAGGTGAAGGTAGCGGCGCTGCCAGTTAACGCGACGATTCAGCAACCACAGATTTCTACGGGCAGTAAACATTTTATTGTTGGAGAAAATACGACGAAAATTGTGTTTAAGCAGAATCGCGCTTCCAAGTTGACGAAGGTACGTTTTTATGATGAGGATAATCTCATTGTCCGTGAGATCAAGATCGGTGCATTGGCGGCAAAGAAAAAAGCAACAGTGGAATGGGATGGAAAAGACAATTACGGAGAGCCTGTTGAAGGAGTCTTTACTTATGCGGTGGTAGCGGATGGCACTGTGACAATGGGAACAAATTCCATTACGGTGTCGGCACATTCGCCTTTTGGCAATGGTGACGGTTCGCAAAACCGACCGTTTCTCATATCGAATGTAGAGGAATTGCTTTTGATGAGAAGCTATCCGGATTGCTGCTTTGAACTGGATCATGATATTGATTTTGAGTATGACACCAGTAATATGCAGAAGCTGCCATTGTTTAGTGAGCAAAACCCGTTCCAGGGAAGTATTGACGGAATACACGGCGGGAAAGCATATCAGATCATGAATTACACCGGATTCAGTTCGATTTTCGGTTACATCGGTGTCAATGGACAGCTTGTTAATCTGAAGTTTACTTCCTGTCAGAATATTTCTACAGGTGCTTTGCTGGCGACCATGAATGAGGGAATTATAGATAACTGTTCTACCAATGCGGAGTGCAGTGTCAGAGTCAGCGGTGGATCGGCGGCAGCGATGCTGGTGATCACAAATAAAGAGCGCGGTCGGATCAGAAACTGCCGTTCGGTGGCAGGGACGGTTCAATTGGATGCGTCAGTGAAAAACGAGGATAGCTCGGGATATTCGAACTGGATGGTGATGAAGGCTGGTGGATTGGTAGTAGAAAACAGTGGATCCATTATCAGTTGTACCTCGATGGTGAAGATGGATGAGAAGATCACAGTCAGCGGAGCATATACCCAGTCTGATTCTTATATCATCCTTTCCGGAGGAATTGCGGCATGCCAAAACAGCGGATTTATCATCAAATGCAGATATGAGGGATCCATGAATGCCAAGATTCTGCTGCAGACGGGAGATAACAAGGAAAACAAGATTGGAACGGTCTATCAGGGTTATATCGCAGGACAAAAATCAACGGGATCGGATATCAGTAATTGCGAAGACGGAACCGGTTCGGGAATGGAATTGTATGGAACCTAAGAGATGACTGCCGAGGAAAAGGAGAGTTGTATGTATTGCTTATCACCTTCATTGTTATCCGCAGACTTTGCGAGACTTGGAGAACAGATGCGTATTGTAGATCAGGCAGGTGCGCAGTATTTTCATGTAGATGTGATGGATGGCATGTTTGTGCCAAATATCTCCATGGGAATACCGGTGTTGGAGTCGATTCGCAAGACGACAAAAAAGAAGATGGATGTTCATCTGATGATCGAAGATCCGCAGAGATATATCAGCGATTTTTCGGATGCGGGTGCAGATATCATTACCGTACATGCAGAGGCGTGTACGCATCTGGATCAGACGGTGAGAGATATTAAACGTGAAGGAATTAAAGCGGGCGTGGCACTGAATCCCGCGACACCGCTGAGTGTGCTGGATTATATTCTTCCGGAGCTTGATATGGTGCTGATTATGACAGTGAATCCCGGGTATGGCGGACAAAAGCTGATACCATATACGATCGATAAGGTCAGAGAGCTTCGTAGCCTTTTGCAGAGACGGGGACTCAAGACGGACATTGAAGTGGATGGTGGAGTAAAATTAGATAATGTAGATGAACTGCTGGATGCAGGAGCCAACATCATTGTGGCTGGAAGTGCAATTTTTGCAGGTGATATTGCCGGAAATGTGGAGAATTTTTTAGAACATTTAAAGGCAGCAGAGTAAAAAAGGGGACGCAACAGCGTCCTCTTTTGTTTCGGGGTATTGTTATACTGATTACACAAATTGATTCCGGCTCTGATCATATTGATAGTCGATAGCGGACAGTTTTGATGTGATCTCATTCTCGCTTAATCCCAGATCTTCGCACAGTGCATCAAGACTGCTGTAATGATCACGGAGTTTGGTGTTGATGAAGCTGAGAAGGATCACAGGATCTTTGGGTATTGTTGTCATTTTAGCCCTCCTGAAAAAATGATTTGAGACATCGATGTGAAAGTTCCGCAATTCAGAAAATATCTCCGATGTCATTCAGATTCTAACATAATTTTACGGTAGAATGAAGAATGAAATGGATTTTATGATTGCCAAATTGATAAAATAAAGATAAAACTGAAAATACTTTATAATATTAAGCGGCAAACTGTAAATTCTATAAATTGAATAGATTAATAATAAAAATCAGACATATTTTTGACACATTTGTATGTTGACGTACAAATTAAGGATGACTATAATGAAGCTCAGATAAGCAATGGCGCTTGGGTACAACCCCAGGCGCCTTTTTTGTTCTATCATGCATGTTTAGAACAAACACTTCGCGAGGGTGCTTAAAAATGAAAATGAAGATTTAGGAGGATAAGAGTATGACACAGGAAATTTTAGATGCTATTTCAAGTCAGACTTTTGGTGTGTGGTTCCTGATCGGAGCCGCGTTGGTATTCTGGATGCAGGCAGGTTTTGCTATGGTTGAGGCTGGTTTTACCAGAGCGAAGAATACCGGTAACATTTTAATGAAGAACTTAATGGACTTTTGTATCGGAACCTGTACCTTTATTCTCATCGGTTTTGGTTTACTGTTCGGTGAGAATCTGTTGGGAGGCTTGATCGGAAATCCCGCATCTTTCCATATTTTTGGAGATTATGCAAATTTTGATTTTAGCAACTTTGTATTTAACCTGGTATTCTGTGCGACAACCGCAACGATCGTATCAGGAGCAATGGCAGAGCGTACGAAATTCTTAAGCTATTGTGTCTATTCCGCATGTATCTCAGCAGTTGTGTATCCAATCGAAGCACACTGGGTATGGGGCGGCGGCTGGTTAGCACAAATGGGCTTCCATGATTTTGCCGGTTCCGCAGCAATCCATATGGTTGGTGGTCTTTCTGCATTGATCGGAGCAGCGATCCTTGGACCTCGTATCGGTAAATTTATAAAAGACAAGAGTGGAAAGGTTATAAAAGTCAATGCTTTTCCGGGACATAACATTGCACTTGGAGCGTTAGGTGTATTTATTCTCTGGTTTGGCTGGTATGGATTTAACGGTGCAGCTGCAACTTCAGTGGAACAGCTGGCATCTATTTTCCTGACAACAACCGTAGCACCGGCTGTTGCAACTGTTGTATGTATGATCTTTACATGGATCAAATTTGGTAAGCCTGATGTGTCTATGTGTCTGAATGCATCGCTTGCAGGACTTGTAGCGATCACCGCTCCTTGTGATGTGACCGACGGACTTGGCGCAATCATCATCGGAGCAGTTGCCGGACTTTTGGTTGTATTTGGTGTATGGCTTTTGGATTATAAGCTTCATGTTGATGACCCGGTTGGTGCGGTAGCTGTTCATTTTATGAATGGTGTATGGGGAACCATCGCAGTTGGATTGTTTGCAACTACATCTGCACCGGGAAATGATTCATTGGTTGGATTATTCTATGGTGGTGGTGTCAGCTTACTTGGAATACAGGCACTCGGAGTTGTTTCCATTCTGGCATGGACCGCAGTTGCAATGACAATTGTATTCTTTGTGATCAAGGCTGTCTTTGGACTTCGTGTCAGCGAGGAAGAAGAGATTGTCGGACTGGATGCTACTGAGCACGGTCTCCCAAGTGCTTACGCAGGATTTGCTATTTCAGAAGTAAATGCTACAATGGATATCAATGAGAATACAGATCTTGGTGAGTCGGATTATGAAGCTGCAAGTGCTGTGAAAAAAGATGCGGCAGTACCGGTTGTATCAGCATCTATTCCTGCTACGGCTACCGGAATTCACAAGGTTGTTGTGATTGCAAAGCTGTCAAAATTCGAGAAGTTAAAGAAAGCATTAAACGGTATTGGTGTAACCGGTATGACAGTTGTCCAGGTTATGGGCTGTGGCATACAGAAAGGTGCCGGAGAGTACTATCGTGGAGTTGAGATGGATGCAACCCTGCTTCCGAAGATCAAGATTGAAGTTGTTGTTGCTAAGATCCCGATTGATACTGTGATTGAAACAATCAAGAAGACACTGTACACCGGACATATCGGTGATGGTAAGATCTTTGTATATGATGTTGCAAAAGTTGTTAAGGTTCGTACCGGAGAAGAAGATGTTGCAGCATTACAGGATGTAGAGTAGTTCGATTTATCATATTTTTTGAACATATTTTAGTCAAATTAAGGAATGGTTTTCGCAGAGCGAAGGCTGTTCCTTTTTTTGACGTGCTGACGATATGCCAAAAAGCGCATTCTTTTTTACAATACCCCTATATTTCCCTAAAAACTTGTGTTAGAATGAAGATTATGCATGGATTGCAGGATGCGATGGACGATCCATGGTACGAAGTAGAAAAACGAAGGGAAACATGTGATGAAAGATAAAGAAAAAGATACGGTATTAAAAAATGAAGATATGGGAGATACTAATGCGGAAGCTGCTGTGGCAGAAAATGAACAGAAGGCCTCTGTTTGGCGGGAACTGCTTAGCTGGGTGGAAATCGTTGTTGCCGCAATTTTGATCTCTTTATTTTTGACGAGAGTGGTACTGATCAATGCAGAGGTTCCATCGTCTTCAATGGAAAATCTGATCAAGCCCGACGATCGCCTGTTTGGAAACCGGCTGGCATATACGTTTGGAGAGCCGGAGCGCTTTGATGTAGTGATCTTTAAATATCCGGTAGATGAGACGCAGAATTATATCAAGCGTGTCATCGGACTTCCCGGAGAGACTGTAGAGATTCGCGACGCAAAGATTTATATTGACGGAAGTGATGAGCCGTTAGTCGAAAATTATCTGCCGGAAGAGTGGGTGGTAGAAAATGACGGATTGACCTATACGGTTCCGGAGGATTGCTATTTTGTATTGGGTGACAACCGAAATGTGTCAGAGGATGCGCGCTATTGGGCAGAGAATGCGTATGCAGAGGATCTGGTAGATTCGGTTGAGGAAGGTGAGAGCTACACGTTTGTGCGAAAAGACCAGATACTCGGAAAAGCGATGTTTACCTATTGGCCGCACTTTAAGAAATTATCAAATTATGTGGAAGAATAAAAAATGATCAAGTTAATTGCAACAGATATAGATGGAACATTGGTAAAGGACGGGACGCTTTCGATCAATCCGCAGTATTATCGGGTGATTGAAGCCCTAATTGCCCAAGGAATTCATTTTGTGGTCTGTTCGGGAAGGCAATACACCAGTATCGAGAAGCTTTTTCGCCCGATCAAAGAAAAACTGATGTATGTGACCGACGGTGGAACGGCGATCCGTAGTTACACACAGATCTTAAAGGTTTACGAATTGGAAGAACGTCTTTGGAAAGAGATGCAAAAGGACGTTCGCAGGAATCCTGCGTTGGATCAGGTGCTTGCCACACCGGACTATAGTCTGGCAGAAGACGCAGGAAGCAGGATGTTTACCTGGCTGCGTGATTCCTATGGCTTTCGTATGAAGGAAGTGCCAAATTTGGGGGAAGTGACGAATGAACAGGTCATCAAGCTCAGTGTCTACCATCCGACCAGCTGTGAAGAAATCTGTACACCGGAGTTTATCCCGAAGTGGAAGGACAAAGTATCGATTGCCTGTGCGGGAAAAGAGTGGATCGACTGTGTCCCATTGGAAGCCAATAAGGGAACTGCGATCAAGTGGTTGCAGCAGTATTGGGGAATCAAGCCGGAAGAGACGATGGCATTTGGTGATAATTTGAACGACATCGAGATGCTGAAAGCTGCCGGTGAAAGCTATGCGGTTGGAAATGCCAGAGAAGAATGCAAGGCGGTTGCCGGGCATGTGATCAAGCCGTATTCCGAAGATGGCGTGCTGGAGATCCTGAAAAGTCTTTTATAAATGTAGTATCAAAAAATATTCGCCCCTGACATGTAATTACTCCGATTGTGCAAGCGCACAAAAGTCGTAATTACATGCCAGGGGTTTTGCTGTTTTGTGCGAAATTATAAAATGCTATAAAGCCAGTTATAATTGCTTGCATTTTCAGATTGATTTTCGTATAATGTAAAAGGTATGCGGATATGGCGGAAGTCATGATAAATGAACTTGTTCATTTATAGGCAGACGCCCAGATACGCGACAAGCGGATATGGCGGAACTGGCAGACGCGCTAGATTTAGGTTCTAGTGGGAGACCGTGCAGGTTCGATTCCTGTTATCCGCAGTATATATAGTGAGGCAGCGGTCCTGTAATTACGACTTTTGTGCACTTGTACAATCGGAGTAATTACAGGTTCGCTGCCTCATTATTTTTAAAGCGAAAAACAAAAAAGGTGTTGACAAATGGGTTGCTTGGTGATATGGTTAGTTACATAAGTAATGAACCAATAAACAAATGAACCAAAAGTAGAAAGAGGAGGTCATATGCATTGAATGAGATTTTGACGCAGGATAAACCGATTTACCTGCAATTAAGCGAGATGATTGAAACCGACATCCTCCGGGGCGTATTCGAAGAGGAGGAACGCGTGCCAAGTACCAATGAACTGGCAAAACTTTATGCGATCAACCCGGCAACCTCAGCCAAAGGAATTAATCTGTTGGTGGACGAAGGAACTTTGTATAAGAAAAGAGGCATTGGAATGTTTGTAGCAACAGGCGCAAAAGAAAGGATCATCAAAAAAAGAAAACAGGCATTTCGTGATAACTATGTCAAGAGTATGCTGGAGGAAGCCAGTCACTTGGGAATCGGGCTGGAGGAACTCATACAAATGATAACAGTAGAACAAAATATGGAGGATTAGATGATGCAGTTAGTATGTGAGAATATTTGTAAAGAATATAAGAAAAAAGAAGTGTTGCACAATTTGTCACTGACGATCGAAGAAGGAAAGATCTACGGACTGATCGGCAGAAACGGAGCCGGAAAAACAACATTGCTGTCAATCCTGACCGCACAGAATCCGGCAAGTAGCGGAACCGTGACACTGGACGGCGAACCTGTTTGGGAAAATGCGAAAGCATTGGAGAATCTCTGCTTTTCCAGAGAATTAAATTCCATGGGAGTGCTTGGACCGAATACGATCAAAGTAAAAGAGTACTTAAAGATGGCAGAAACCTATTATCCGAATTGGGATAAGGAATATGCAAAGCAATTGATCGATCTGTTTGGACTGGACATCAAAAAGAAAGTGTCAAAGCTTTCCAAAGGAATGATGTCAATGGTGACGATCGTGATCGCACTGGCAAGTAAAGCAAAGATCACAATTTTAGATGAGCCGGTAGCCGGACTTGATGTGGTAGCCAGAGAAGACTTTTACAGACTGTTGATCGAGGAGCATGCAGCAACCGGTAGAACCTTTGTGATCTCAACACATATCATCGAGGAAGCAGCCAATGTATTTGAAGAAGTGATCTTCTTGAAGGACGGCGATATCCTGATAAAAGAACAGACGGATGAGCTGTTAGAGCGAAGCTTCCATGTGTCGGGTCTGGAAGAGGATGTAAAAGCAGCTACAGAAGGGCTGACCTTGCATCACATTGAGCACATCGGAAGAAGCCTGTCGGCAACCGTGATGCTGGAAAACGGGCAGGAACTGAAATCCGGCTATGATGTGACATCGCAGCCGGTTTCACTTCAGAACCTATTTGTAGCCTTATGTGAGTAGAAGAACGAAGTTTTGGAAACGAGAGGAGTCAATATGAGTGCAATTATTCGAAGTTTTAGAAATCATGGATTTCGCGCAGAGCGTATATTTGGAATCACGATGCTGATGTCGTTCGCTTTTATCTTTTACTTTTTGTTTTTAGACGGAATGAGTTTTTCGTTGGAAAATATTCTCGGCAGATTGCCGTTTTCGGTATTCTTCCTGTCGGTAGTGATGATTCTGATCTATGGATTGGTCGATGTGGTATGTTATGTGCCGCTGACGATTTCTAATGGATGCACGAGAAGAAATATGCTGTTTGGACAGATTTTTATGCATGTGGTTGAAGTGGGACAGACACTTCTGGTGCTGGCAGTCTTTTTTGCACTGTCACCGGTCAAAGCAAGTATCGAATCAGGAGCGTTCTTAAAGATGTCGGCAGCAGCCTTTATCGCAAGCAGTGGAGTATCCCTGTTGGCAGGAATGGTAGTATACCGTTTCGGAAGAATTGCTTACTTTATCATCATTTTTTTGATGACAGGAGTCGGTGGAGCAGTCGGCGGCCTGATGGGAGCGTTTGGCGGAGATCGGGTTGCAGCGATGGTGCCGCAGATCCTACAGAAGTTTGGCTGGGTTGGTCTGGCAGTGATCCTGTATGTGATCTGTGTGGCAGTATTTGGTCTTTTGAGCAGGAAAATGGAAGTGAAAGGTTAGGGATGAGAGATGTTTGAATTATTGATCAAGCAGTGTAGGTTGCAGAGTAAAGCGTTATATATGAGTCTGGCATTGGTTGCGGGGACGTTTGCGTTCGGAACCATATTACATGAGATCATCTTGTATGTAGATGCAGATCCGGAGACGACTGTTTTTCATCTGGGAACTCTGATCGCAGTGGTTGGACTCATGACAACGGCATTTTTCTATGAGAGTCAGGAGATGTATATGAGTGCCAATTTCGCACTGGGGATGGGAGCTGTCAGAAAACAGTTCTATCCTATGACATTACTTGCAGCGGTGATCCGATACAGTATAGTGGCATTGGTGATTTGGTTACTGGATTGTCTGGAGGGCTACAAGCTTTCGGTATTGTATCCGGGGCATGAAGTGGAGCAGATGTTTGGTGATCACGGACTCAGTTTTGGCAGTATCTACGCAATGATGATCTTTGTGGTTTCTCTTGGTATTTTATTTGGCGTGTTGATGCTTCGTTTCGGAAGAAACGTATTCTGGGTGATTTGGGCACTTTGGATGGCAGTATTTATTCTGGGACCGAGAGTGATAGCAAATCTGGAACATACCCATCCGGAAGTATTAGAGAAACTGGCGGGTATCGTACAAAATCATACGACGCTTGTGACGTTATTGACCGCATTGGTGGTATCGCTTATAATGATGGTAGGCGGATGGCTCTCATTCCGCAAGCAGCAAGTAAATTCATAGTAGTTTTATAGGCAATTGCGAAACTCAATTCATGTGTCGTTTTGGGTCATACGAGCACATGTATCACAGGCACGCTCTCGCTACTTGTCGCTGGCAGTGGTACATAAGTGACCAAAATACGGTCACTAAGTACCAGCCGCTCCAAAGTACCTGTAAGATACATGTGACTACGTAT
>JALEJB010000087.1 GCA_022768825.1 Lachnospiraceae bacterium | reverse complement strand
TATGTGGGGCGCAGCGTCTCTTTATCAAAGGTCATTCTGGCATTCGTCAGATTTTCTTTTTCCTTCGCATAATCCTTTACCTGTGGATAATGCGTGGTCACAAGAAAAATCGCTCCGCTTTTTTGCAGTTCTTCCAAAATTGCGATCGCAATTCCCATCCCCTCTGTCGGGTCTGTGCCGGAACCCAGCTCATCCATGATCACAAAGCTGTTTGGATTCACCTCTTTTAAGACCTCCAGCACATTTGTAATATGTGCCGAAAAAGTAGACAGATTTTCCGTCAGGTTCTGCCCGTCACCGATGTCACACAAATAAGAGCTGTTCATGCAGATATCCGCTTTGGCACAGGTTACGTGCAGTCCGCATTGTGCCATCATACAATTCAGCATCACCGTCTTGATCGCGACGGTTTTTCCACCGGTATTCGGCCCGGTTATGACAATGCCACGCGTATGACCGCCGATTTCAAATTGCAGCGGAACTGCCACCTGCGGATCCATCAGCGGATGTCTGGCATCCTTTAACACGATCCTGCGCTCCGTGTTGATCGTAGAAGCAGATCCCTTCATGTCGATGCTCAGTTTTCCCTTTGAAAAGATAAAATCCAGCTTTTCCATCATCGCAATATTCTCTCGCAAAACCGGAGCCGCTTCGGCTACCATCGCAGTCAATGTATATAGAATGCGATATACTTCATTTTCCTCACTGATCCTCAGTAATTGCAGTTCTTCATAATATTTTGCCACACCTGTCGGCTCGATAAAAAGTGTGCTGCCGGTAGATGATTTGTCGATCACACTGCCCGAAATCTTGTGCTTGTATTCCTTTTTCACAGGAATGCAGACTCTGCCGTTTCGTATCGTACAAAAACTGTCTGCCGTGTATTGCTTGTTGGATCGCATCACCTGCTCTGCTTTCTGTTTCATGGCTTCTTCGCACCGGTCAATCTGGTCGCGCAGCTGCCCCAACTCTTTGGATGCATGATCATCCACAGCTTCATTTCTGATCTGTCTGCTGATCTCCCGGCGCAGCTCGTCGACCTCCTGCAGATTTTCTTCATAAAATGCCAGCGAGTTGTTCGTCTGTTTTCCTCTCTCCAGATAATCCTTCAGTCGCTTTCCTGCGACCATGATTTTTTCCACGCGTTCCAACTGATACGGAATGAGACAATCACCTTTTTCTGCTGCAAGCAGAATGTCCTTGATCTCTGTGACATCCTGCAGAGGCGGTGTTCCCAAATTTTCGATCAGATTTCTCGCATCCGTCGTATCTCTCAGTTGTTTTCTTAGTTCATTCTCCGACAGGAAAAACGAGATTTCCTCAATCTGTTCTTTTGCACGTGCTGTTACTGCAAGGTTCTTCCATAGCTCCTTGATCTGATCAAATTCGATCTGTTTTTCTATATTCATCTCAATGATTCATTTCTTAAATGACATATTGGCATACAAAAAAACCATAGATACCTTAAATGCATTAAGATATACTATGGTTCTTTGATTTCATTTTCATTTTCCGAGCGATCATGCCTCACATCAGACAACAGATATCGGAAAAGATACCACACTATATAGTAATTATAAGGTGAAAACTTCCGGCATATTTGCCGAAAATGGGCAGACTTCGAGTGTCTCAAATGCCCTTGCAATATTTATTTTGCAATTTTCTCCGTTACAATTACAATTAACAAACAATAATCTCCTAAACGTTGTAATGATTATTCATTATATTGGTTTTTCATGGCACAGTCAAGATCACTGACACATTTTTATCCTTGTTTCCGGTTTCATTCCTTACACCGGCTCCCTTTGCCGGATCTCCTCTATGAGACGTTCGCAGGCATCGATATCAATCTCATTGACAGCCTCCTTCAGTGCCTCGAATAGTTCTGCGCAGCTTTCCTGCGGTTCATACCGCTCCAGCGGCTGAATCGCCTTCTCCATACCCGAAATATCCAGATTATCCATCGCCTGCGTGAGCTGTTCAAACATATCTTCCCGCACCTGCAGCGTCAGCTTCGGTAACTGCTCGTCATGCTTTGACGGCTTTTTGCTCAGATATGGGCTCAGCAACTCCTGAAGCTGCAGATACCGATCCAACAATTCGCCGGTGTAGGTATGGATCGTGTTTAGATCCTCTTTGTTTCCGGCTTCCTCAAGCACCATTGCCAGATCTGCCAGATCATCTGCCCCGATCTGCCTCGATGCGCTTTTGAGTGCATGTACCTCGATCGTATAATCTTTCCAATCCTGATTCCGGTATGCTACTGCAATTTTTTTGTATTTTTTGTCAATCGCATAATAGTAATTATCGATCACTTCCCGCAACAAGGCTTCGCTCCCGATCAGCGTCCGTGCTGCATCCAGATTCAATCCCGGAATGTACAGATACTCCTCATATGAATCCTTCTCCTGTTGCATCTTTGTAGAGATCTTGATGATCTTTTTTTCCGGAAGCCAGTGTCGGACCATGTTGATGAGAAGTCCCACCTCAATCGGTTTTGCCATGAAATCATTCATGCCTTCCACCAGAAACATCGCCTGTGTCTCTTCAAGCACATTGGCTGTCAGTGCGATGATCGGCACGTCATTGTATTCCTCATGAAATCTTCGGATAATATGTGTCGTCTCCACGCCGTCCATCTCCGGCATCATATGATCCATAAAGATCAGATCATAATGCTTCCGTGATACCATCTCCACTGCCTGTTTTCCATTAGAGGCTGTCTCAACCACCACCTGCAAAGGCTTTAACAGACCGACTACAACCGCAAGATTGATCTCATTGTCATCCACAACCAGTATCTGCGCATCCGGCGCAACAAAATCAATCACCACATCTTCATCCGGATCACTGCTCACATGCACGTCCTCATGCTTGAGCAGTTTCGCCAGTGCCAACGGCGAACCCGGTTTTTTCATCACAACCACATTGGAAAGCTCTGATTTGAACTCCTCTTTGTACTTTTGCAGCACAACAAAGGTAATATCCGGAAAATGTTTTGCAAAATATTCCACAGACTCCAAAAATGGCTTGTCATCTACAAAGACATAGTTGACGTCATCCGGCAGATTTCCCTCCGCCACTTCTTCCTCCGTCAGGTCACGACAGGTTCCTCCGCACCTTTCGATATCCTTGTGAAGCTGTTCTCTGACACGTCTCTTTTCGATCAAAAGACCTGCCCGCAGATCCATGTCTTCCGGAAATGTGACACTCTCGACTTCCTGCAATTCCAACTGCGGGATATGAAACGAAAAACAGCTGCCCTTCTCATATTCACTTTCTACTGTCAGTTCACCGTTCATCAATCCGATGAGCTGTTTTGAAATCGCCAGTCCCAGACCGGTGCCTTCAATCGTTCGATTTCGCTTACTGTCTACCTGCTGAAAAGATTCAAAGATCGTGTCCAGATTCTCTTTCTTGATGCCGATTCCGCTATCCTCAACTGAGACATAAAGTTCCTTCCATTTTGGAGCACTCTCCTTGCAGAAAGCATGAATCGTGACATGTCCCTGATTGGTAAACTTCGCCGCATTATTGGCGAGGTTTGTAACCACCTGTTTGATCCGGATGCTGTCTCCCATCAGTTCTCCCGGAAGATCCGGTGGAATATCCAAAATCAGATCCACATTCTTGCCTTCCAGACGGGTAGATACAATATTTGCCACATCGGTAAAAACCTGCATCGGCGAGTAGCTTCCCAACGTGATATCCATCTTTCCGGATTCGATCTTGGAAAATTCCAAAATATCGTTGATGATCGCAAGCAATGTCTTCCCCGAGCGTTTGATCTGCGTGATATATTCTCTGGCCTCAGTGGGCAATTCTTCCCGAAGTGCCATATCCGCCATACCAATCACGGCATTCATCGGTGTACGGATCTCATGACTCATATTGGCCAGGAAATCCGACTTCATACGAGCCGCCTTCTCCACTTCCTCGGACGCCTTTAACACCTGATATTTATTGTCTGCGATATCCGATATGATATCTGCCACAGAATTGATAAAATTGGCATTTTCCCGCAGATTTTCCTCGCTGAGCACCCGCACCTTCTGTGCGGCCTCCCAGTATGCCTCGCCGTCCAGTCCGTACTTTTCGGCTAATTCGTAGATCTTTTCTTTTTGCAGCGGTTTCGTTGTGACCTGACCGCCCATGACATATCCATACAGATTTCCTCCAACGATAATCGGTGCTGCCATATCAACCAGGCCGGTATGGCAGTTGTACGTCACCACATGCCCCTCTTGAAGTGCCTTCTGCGCACCCATGTCATTGCAAAGCTGACACTGCCTGCAGCCTTCCGGACTGCTTTTGGTAAATCTGGTGCAAAAAATCTGTTCATATTTAAAAACAGTCATATCATTGCCATCTTTATCCAAAATAATGGATGATATGTTTGTGTTTTTTTCCAGTACATCCTGCAGATCCTGCAAGACATCTTTTCCAACGAGATCTGCCAATGTATATTTGTCCATAAGCACCCCCATATCTGATGTGTCCTAAGCCTTGAGTTTTTCTCGAAGCGTTGCCACAAGTGTCGCTTTATCGATCGGTTTCAACAAATAACCGTCCGGTTTCAAAGCCAAAGCCTTACGGATCCTGGCTGCATCCGTAACTCCCGTGAGAAACACAACCGGTATGTTTTTGGAAAATTCGTGTCCTCGAATATTTTCTAAGATCATAGCACCATCATTTCCCGGCATCTCATAATCCAAAAGTACCAGATCAGTCGTCTTATGTGCCAGAAACCGCAAAGCCAGCGCACCATTTATGGCAGTTGCCACCTCATAATCATCCTCTAACTGCGAACGGATCAGCTTCAACATTCCCGGATCATCATCCACAACCAGAATATGCTTTTTCTGAGGGATCGCCGCCAGGGCTTCTTCCACCGTCATCTGTTGTGGGGCAACCATTTGCTGACCCGCAGGTGTCGATTCTGACATCATTTTCTGCATATTGTCAGACAGCTTCTCCCTCTGTGACATACGGACAGAATCCGATATACGGTCAATCTCGGCCTGACCATGCAGTGCATCGTAAAACACCTGCAATTTCTCATAAATCTTGGCCATTGCCATCGGCTTTTCCAAAACGATATCCGCCACACCTGCAGCCGCCTTTTTAAAAAATGCACAATCAATCGCCGATCCCAGTATCACAAAATACGTCCGATGCTTGTTGCAGATCTGCTTGATCTTCCTCATATTCTGCAGAGTAAGTGCCGTCTCATTTTTCATACAAAAGATAAAAAAATCCGGTTTGAAAAATTCAATATGATTCTCGATATCCTCCAGCCGAAGGGATGATGTCACACAATGCAGCATACCGTCCATCTGCTTGAAAAAATCGTCCAGAGCAGATTGCTGTGTCCCCACTAAAACAGCCTTATGTCTCATAACTAAGTACTCCTTTTTTCGTGTTTACTCCTTTGTCATGCGACGAATCAAAAATCCGTTACACAGCAATGCATTATCTACATAGTGACGAGCCAAAAGAAGCTCACCTGCCGGCGCGATCTCCACATCTTCATCCGAGCAGTTGATAAACACTTCGATTCCGTTGTCCACCCAACCCATTTTTTGGAAATGGATCAGTCGCGGATTTTGGTTGTCATTTTCCGGAAAATGGAAGTTTCTGCTGCGAAGCAGCGGCTCCTGCTTTCTCAGATGGATCAATTTTGAGATGATCTCAATACGGCTGGCAAATTTGCCCGCTTCAATCTCATCCCATGGCATACATCTTCGGTTATCCGGATCAAAATCACCTTCCATGGCAATCTCAGTACCATAGTAGATACATGGACTTCCCGGCATTGTAAACAATACAGCAAGCTGTGCAAAATATTCATCCAGACTCTTTACCAGATTACGCAGACGCTTTGTATCATGTGAATCCAGCAGGTTAAATAATACGTCATTGGTCTGCTGCATATACGTCGTATAACAACGGTTGATCGTATACTCAAAATCCTCGTTTGTGAGGCTCTTATCAATCCAAAAATCCCGGATACTTTCTCCCAGCGGATAGTTCATCACCGCATCAAACTCATCGCCGCGCAGCCACGGAAGCGCATTATGCCAGATTTCTCCCAGAATATACACATCCGGATTGATCGCTTTCAGGCGATAGCGCAGTTCCTTGCAAAAACGATGAGAAATCTCATTTGCCACATCCAGACGAATTCCGTCCACACCGTATTTTTCTACCCAGTTGGCACAGATATCCACGAAGTATTTTCGAACCTCGGGATTATTCGTATTCAGTTTCGGCATATTGTCAAAGAAGGCAAATGCATAATACTGTTTCTTCTTTGCGCAGCCCCCCGCTTTGTCAAAGGGCCACTCATTGATCATAAACCAGTCATAGTATTCGCTCTCCGGGCCTTTTTCAATGACCTCCTGCCACTGCTTAAAATAATATCCGCAGTGATTGAACACGCCGTCAAGCATGACACGGATGCCTCTTTTGTGTGCCTCGTTTACGAGATTGATAAAGGTCTCCTCATCTCCAAAATGCGGATCGATCTTCGTGTAATCTGTTGTGTCATATTTATGCGTAGACGGCGATTCATTGATCGGAGTCAGATAGATTCCATTGATGCCAAGATTCTGCAGATAATCTAATTTCTGAATAATTCCTGCCAGATCTCCGCCATAGCTTTCCTGATTGGTCACAGGCTCCTTATGGCTTTTCCATGGCTGCACATTGTCCGGATCATTACTCTGATCTCCGTTACAAAAACGTTCCGGAAAGATCTGATACCAGACGGTTTCATTGACCCACGCAGGAGTACGGGCGATATCACACGGATTCATCCATGGAAATACGAAACACTGTCTGCTTCGTCCTTCCAGCTGCATCTGCTCCACACTGACAAAGCCGTCCTCGAAATAATACCAGGTTTCTGTTTCGGTCTTTAATTCAAAATAATATTTGAGTCGTTTGTAATCCGGTTTGACGGTTGTCGTCCACCAGATCTGATTTTTTAACTTTTTCTTGAAAGGAATTCCGGATTTTTCTCCCTCCCAGGTCTCTCCTCCACCCAGGATACCGGCTGCAAAAGGATCTCCCATAATGATATTGACCTCTTTTACGTCATATCCGGTCTTCAGATTGATGATCAGTTCGTCCTCATTCAAAGGATAACAATAATGATCGCTGGCCTGATGATATACTGCATTAAAATCCATTGTTCTATCCCCCTTTGTTTACATACAACTAACAAATATTATACTACTTTTTCACATTGCTTTCAATTCTTTTGCCGATTTTGAGTAGATTCGAAAATATCATAAACCGCTGTCACCTCTTCATCCGAAATCTCTTCCAGAGAAAAAGCAGCTTTTTTTACGATCTCCATAAACTGTTCCACTTCATCCGTCGAAAGCTGTACATAGGTCTGTTGCAGGAGATGCTGATACTGCCGGTCTGAAATATCTTTTTTTAGCAGCATTTTTTTGCGAGTCAGTCTCTTATAGATCTGCCGGTTCATTCTTCGCACCGCGCGCCTGTTTTTACGCTGCGCGATCAGAAGCTTCATCTGTTTTCTGCCCCGCTCTCTCAAAAATCCCTGCACGTACAGATCGCATGCGACAGCTGCTGCCGCAACGATAAGCAATACAAACACAGCTACGATACCAGCAAAGATCCGCTCATTTTTACTGCGATGTGTTGTGGTCACAGTTTCATCCGGCTGCTGTTGCGGCGTGTCCGGATCTGTCGTCTGCCCCTCCTGGTGATCCGGTATGTATGGTGTTCCCGGAGTCTTGTTTTGGCTGTTTTCATTTTGTGTCTCATCTGTGGTCCCATACGGCACATTCGCATACCCCGGTGTCATCTCGATCGGTACCCAGCCGATTCCGGCAAGATAGATCTCGGTCCAGTTATGACTTGCCGTATCCAGAACATGGGCCGTGTAGGTTCCATCTTCATTTTTATGAAATTCTTTTTTTTGTATGACATAACCGCTGGCATATCTGGCAGGAACTCCAAGCCCTCGTAAGATCAGTGTGCCTGCACTGGCAAAATGAGAGCAATAGCCTCGCATGCCGTTCGAGAGAAAATACTCGGTCGCATCCGTTCCGTCACGAATTCCCTCCAGCTCCAGTGTATACGTTCCCCGCTGCTTTAAGATCTCACTGACAATCTGTGCCTGTGTGAGGCGCCAGATATTGACCGTCATCCGATCTGCCTCATCCCTGTCAAGCAGGAGTGCCAGATATTCCTGCGCAAGTCCAAACTGCTCTGCCAACGCATCTACCGAGGGCACACTCCACTTCGGGTAGATCAGATCGTGTTCCATCACATACGAATCGTACCATTGTTCGATCTCCCCATCGTGTTCAATATCAAAAAACAGTGACACATACTGGGCATAAAACGTATTCATCTGTCCAAATTCCACAGCCCAGGCATCGAAGATCTGCTGCTTTTTCCCAGGTTTCGCCAGTTCATATTGCCCCACAAAGTCCAGACCTGCATCCTTCGCGCAGATTCCATAAGGCAGAAGATTCCGTTTCAGTTTCCTTCCGGTATAGTCGATCGTGTACGACCACGGCTGACGATTCATCGTCCGTTCACGATCATCCAATTCGCCGATCGGCACATAGATCGTCGGAGAAAATTTTTCGGTCATCGCCCGTTCTGTCTGTCCTGCCAGATCGGCAGCCACTTTTTCTTCCTCCCAGCCTGCCTGTTCACATGCTTCGGAAAAAATCTCATCCTTGCTTTTCCAGCTTCCGTTTTGATAAAAATCTCCGTAATCCGAGCGCAGATAAACATTTTGTGAACAGGTGGACATGGACTCTCCCGAATCATCCAGTCTGTCTCCATGTGTATCCAATGTGACGGTAAATACCTCTTTTTTCCGGTAGATCGGTTTGCGATTGTTCACATCCAGACCATCCCCCGGAAAGACCCACTGTAGGATTCCACTTAGTTTCTCCTCTGCCGCAGTCTGGGTTTGCTGTAATTCACCCGCTTTGCCATTCAGTTTTTGTGCCGGAGCGGTAAACAGTTTTGCGCAAATCCCGGGAACAGTGAGTGCCAGCAGTGCGCAGACCAGCATCGTCGTGATCATCGCCATGCTTCGTTTTCCTCTACTATCTGCCTGCAAAGCTTCCAATTTCATCCGTGGCTTTTGTCGACCGGATGGCAGCATCAGAAATCCACCCAATCCCACTGCAAGTCCCGGAAAACTTGGCGACCATCCGATCACCATCTGCGAAACGACAACGATCAGCGGAAAAATTCCCATGCACCGGAAACAACCGGATGCATAACAAAAGATCAGCAGTACGATCAGTAAAACAAAGAGGCAAAATCCCATCGAGATCCCCAGCTGACTGGCATTTCCCGCACCGAAGTCCTCATAATTGGTTTTGTAATAAAAGTTAAACTGCTTCAGATAAATATGATAAAAATTCTGCAGCCCGCCCAGAATATACTTTTTTCTGTCCGCAAAATACAAGCCGAACAATGCCCCGTATATCAGGACATAGATCAGACTCATACGGTATCGTTTGTTTGAAGCATACATGTTTTCCACACCAACGCCAACAAAGATACCAAGCGAAATCAGACAGCCCAGATACAAATAGGCCAGATTCAGCTTCACTTCCGTAAACACACTCTCCAGGCACAGCTTTGAGGACAAAAGCAGCAGAAAGACAGCAAGCTCCAGTCGGATGACCTGCCATATGCAAAATCCACCCGTTTCCGAGTTCGCCTGCACATCCCAACGGATCGTATTCACTTTCTTTGTATGACCTGCCTTTTTATAAGACAATTTCCATTTCCTCCATTTGCCGCAGATGCTCACCACCGGTATAGATACACAAAATCTGCGGCGTAGTGACATTGTATGTATACTTCGTCAACCGCAGATCTCTGGAAAGTTCCAACAAATATACATAATTTTCCGCACGGAAAATCTCATCATAACAGATTCTGAGATCTGATTTTGTTTTACGGGCATTGTTCTTTTTAAGGCTTTTCATATATTCATACAGGAAGCTGTAAAAGCTTTCCTCATCATCTACGCGCACACGCCGCAGTCCGGCTTCTCCCTCGTTTTCGTCGTCCTCCCAGACCACATAATGCGCACAGCCCCTGTCCATGATCGAAAAAGACAGCCCTGCCGCAATCTCCAAAAACTCTCCGAATTCCTGTTTCGATTTTTCCCGGCGGTCATCCAAGAGCAGCACCACCGGACATGCCTTTGGCTGACTGTCCTCCCGGACGATCAGATCATCCATCTTTGCCGATAATTTCCAGTGAATACTTGGCATTTTATCGCCCGCGCGATATTCTCTCACCTGAAAAATCTCGCTGTGATCACTGCCGGCTGTATTCGGATCATACACATCCGCGTCTCCAAAAAATTTTTTCACCGGCTCTGTCAAAACCACGCCGGTCTCCTGCAGTTTTGGCATGACACAGATTTGTTCTGATCTTTGTCTTTTTTTTGCAAACAGATGCTGCACGCGAAATTTGAGATAAAATAATCCGGTCAGATCATACAGCTTTATTTTTTTGATCCTGATCCGGTAATTTCCTGCCGCATCGATCGTCAGGGACAGAGGATACTCACTGCTGCCCGCTTGGACATTGGTGAGTTCAAACCACTTCGTCTTCTTTTGTGCATCCAGCTCATTTTCCACAAGCACACACACGTTCATTCTTTCCACAAGAAACCAAAGTCTCTTTTTTACCGCCAGCCGGATCGTCAGTGTTTTTTGCGCATCCGTCACTGTGATCGGGGCATTGATCGAGGTATCGACGAGAAAGCGCAGAATGACAAGGTACAAATATGCCACAAATCCCAACAACATTGTTGAAAATGCAAGCAGTATGAGTGCTTCATTTGTATAGATGATCGCTACGTAGAAAATGATCACCACTACGATTGCAAATAAAACCAACTGCATCATTCCTGTTTCCTCTCCATTCGATCATCAATAGGGGGTTGCGTGTTTCCGTTTTGGTCATGTGAGTTCATGTGTCATCTATGATTTCCTGCGCGATAAGAGGCCGGCTGCGTCACCTTGGTCAAAATCTCTTCCAATACCGCTGCCTTTGAAATATGTGTCACTCTTGCCTTCGTATTTAACACGATCCGATGCTCCGCCACGTCCCGATACACCGCCGTCACATCATCCGGTGTCACATAGGTGCGCCCTTGCAAAAACGCCCATGCTTTTGCCATTTTGGTGCAGGCAATCGTTCCTCTCGGACTGAGTCCCAGTTCAATATATTCATTTTCTCTTGTCGCTCTGGACAGATCTACGATATACGCATACACCTGCTCATGAACAAAGATATTCTCTACGACTTCCCGCAGATATTGCAGTTCTTCTTTTGGCATTATCGGCTGTACATCGTCCAGTGTCGCCCGGATGCTTTTTCCCTTTGCAATCATGACTTCACTCTTTTCGTCCGGATATCCCATGCTCATACAGATCATAAATCGATCCAGCTGCGATTCCGGGAGCAGCTGTGTTCCTGCACTTCCCTTCGGATTCTGTGTTGCCATGACGATAAACGGGTCCGGTACACTTCTGCGCTCTCCGTCTACGGTGACAAAGCCTTCTTCCATGACCTCCAGCAATGCGGACTGCGTCTTTGGCGAGGTGCGGTTGATCTCATCTGCCAGAAACAGATTGCACATGATGGTTCCCGGATGATATTCAAAGGTTCCGGTCTGCTTCTGATACATCTGAAATCCCAGGATATCTGCCGGCATGACATCCGGGGTAAATTGTACCCTGTGGTTTTCCAGCTCCATTGCTTTGGAAAAGGCGATTGCCAATGTGGTTTTTCCCACACCCGGCACATCTTCGATCAGGATATGTCCTCCCGCAAGAATTGCGGCAAAGGCTTTTTTGATGCATTCGTCTTTTCCTGTTACTGCTTTCTTTACTTCTTCTATGACGTATCCCGCCCGCTCATATGCGTGTAGATCCATACGTTTTGCACTCTCCCCTTAAAGCATCCGTCTTTTGATAAATTCGGATGTCATAATATGTTTTATTATAATCGTTCTCTATGGCAAAGACAACCAAATATGTGTAAAAAACGTCCAAATAAAATAGCGCAACAGCGAGAATAGGACTACTCCGATTGCACTTAAACCCGCAAATGCGGGGGGCACGAGGTCTGGGAGACCTCGGTCTTGCCCCCGACCGGAGCGTAGCGTAGACCGTGCAAAAGTCGTAGTCCTATCCTTGCTATTGTGCTATTTTCCTAAACCTTTCACTATACTCAACGTGCAAAATCGTAGTCGACCTATTTGAGATATAGAACTAATTATTTTGCTCAGCCGGTGCCACTTCACTATCCGGCGCAACCGCCTTTTGCTTGTCGACCTTTTTTCTGACATCCATTCCGATCAGCTTATACAAGGTCGCCGCGATCGGCACACCAAGCAACATTCCAAAGATTCCGTTGATCCCACCACCGACTGTAACCGCTGCCAGTACCCAAAGTGCCGGCAGACCTACTGATGATCCTACCACTTTCGGATAAATAAGATTTCCCTCTAACTGCTGCAGGCAGACGATAAAGACGAGAAACAGCAAGGCCTTCATCGGATCCACCGTCATGATCATGAATGCACCGACGCCTGCTCCCAGATATGCTCCGGCTACCGGAATCAGTGCTGTCACACCGATAAATGCTCCTGTCATCGGTGCATACGGGAAACGCAGGATCCACATTCCAATCGTACACAAAGAACCAAGGATCACCGCCTCTGTACACTGACCGACGATAAAGCAGGAAAATGTATTGTCTGCCACAGCGACCATCTGTGCAAGCTGCGCTCTCTTTTTTTCTGACAGATAAGCTGCCAGTACCCGTTTCAACTGGGCTGACAGTTTTTCCTTACCAGCCAGAAGATAGATCGCAAAGATCAATGCGATCACAAAGTTTACGATTCCTCCTACAACTACGCTGACTACGGAAATCGCGGAATTAAAGATTCCACCCACTCCGCTTGTGGCATACATTACCAGATTTTTGGTAATCTGTGACCAGTCAAGCTGCAATCCGTTGATGTATTCCTCGATAACAGGAAACTTATCGGAATAGGTCATCAGCCATGCAACCAGTTTTTCATAATAAACCGGTACACTCTCCGCGATCACCGCAAATGCTCCCACCAGTTCCGGCAAAACCAGTCCCATCACCAGTCCCAGTATACCGATGACCAGTAAAAGCGACAGTATGATACATACCATTCTCTTCGTCTTATTGATCAGCCTATTTTTCGATTTCGGAAAATAAATCTTTTCCAGTTTTTTCATCAGGATATTCAAAATATATGCGATCACGGCTCCCAATATAAGCGGCTGAAGAACTCCTGCCACAGTCTGTAAAACAGTTACCACCACCGTGATGTTCTGTATCCCCAGTATCAATGCCGCAATCAACAGAATGTATCCGATGATCGGTCGTTTCATGCCCATTTTTTCCTTCATATCGGTCTTCTTCCTTTCCATACGTTCTCCGTCTCTTCAAAGCAGTCTTTTTCAAGTACGCCTTGGCGTACTTGCTGCGAGGATTGTCATGCTCTGCATGACATTCTTCTTCTGCGCACCTCTGCAATCCGCCGGAGGCTTTATCTTGGAAGGAGATTGGACTCCCACCAAAACGAATTTGCTTTACTCGCCACCTATAGAGGTGGGAGTCTTATCTACTTTCAAGATATAACATCAGCATGGTCATTGCGCTGATGGCAGCCGTATCCGTGCGAAGAATCCGTTTTCCAAGAGAGAGTACTTTGGCATCCTGCCGTAACACCTCGATCTCCGCATCACTGATTCCGCCCTCGGGACCGATAAATACACTGATGGAATCGCCTGTTTTGATCGTTTGCAGTGCCTCTTTTGTTGCGGTCATGCCAGCTTCGTTTTCATAAGGCACCAACCTCACATCACTGGAATTGGCGTACGCCACAGCCTCCGCAAACGACATCACATCATGAACCTTCGGAATGATGCTTCGCTTGGACTGCTTTGCGGCACTCCTTGCAATTTCCTGCCAGCGCGCAGTTTTTTTTGCTGCTTTTTTCTCATCCAGACGAACCACACAATATTTCATGGCAACCGGTATGATTTCGTACACGCCAAGCTCGACAGCCTTCTCGATCACCGTCTCCATGCGTTCTCCTTTTGGAATACCTAAGAAGAGGTAGATCTTCGACGGCAGTTCCGTGGAAGCCACATCATACGATACAATATCCAAAAGCACTTCCTGATCGGACAGTTTGGCCACCTGTGCCAGATAATCACGCCCCTGCTGGTTACTGATACGCACCCTCTCTCCGGCTTTCATGCGAAGGACATTTTTGATATGGTTGACATCCGAGCCGGTAATATGAACCTGTTCCCGATTCAGATCGATCTGTTCATTTTCTACAAAAAACTGATACATAACTTCTCCGTAAACTAATTCTTTCTGGCGGTGATATTGACCCACTCGCCCTGATGGTTGATCTCTACGATCTCCAGTCCGGCAGCGAGAATTGCTTCTTTCACCTGTTCTTCTTTGAAATCAATGATACCTGATGTGATAAACATGGCTCCCGGTTTCATGCGCGCCGGTACGACTTTTGCCATCGGAATGATCACATCTGCCAGGATATTTGCCACGACAATATCGTAGCATTCCTCTCCCACCTGCTTTTGCAGATCTGTATCATCGATCAGATTTCCGCAGTAAAACTTGCCCAGAGAGCGATCCAGATGATTGACATCAAAATTCTCATAGGTGGATGTCAGGCAGACATCATCAATATCAGTGCCCACCACATGTCCGGCTCCCAGCTTCAATGCCACAATGGATAAGATTCCGCTTCCGCAGCCGAGATCCAGCACCTCATCACCGGATTTCATATATTTACGGAGCTGGCGGATGCAAAGCTGTGTCGTCTCATGCTTTCCGGTTCCAAAGGAGACACCCGGATCGATCTCGATCATGACCTTTCCTTCATCCTCCGGTTTTAATGTTTCCCATGTGGGTTTGATCAAAATATCATCCAGATAAAAAGAGCTGAAAAATTTCTTCCAGTTGTTGATCCAGTCAATGTCCTCGGTCTGTCCCGGGGTGATCGTTCCCTCACCGATATTTACATACTGCTTTTGTTCCTCCAGAGCAAGCATGACCTTCTTTAAAAGCTGCTCTCTCTCGGCTTCGGTTGTTGCCTCTGAGTCGAGATAGAAAGTCACGTCGCTGGTGCCGTCATCCTCACCCAGATCCGCCGGAAAGTCAATGAACATCTCCCCAATCTCTTCTTTTGTAAGCGGCACATGGTTTTCAATCATCGCCCCTTCGATGCCAAGCTCGTCCAGCATCGCAACAATGATATCCTCTGCTTCTACCGTTGTATGGATCGTATAACTATTCCACTTCATATGCTAATCTCCCAATTCCTTTGATCGTATTGTCCCGGCGTGCACTGCTTCAATGACCGCATTTCGCAGCCCGTTTTTCTCTAACGCAGCGCATCCTGCGATGGTTGTCCCTGCCGGTGAAGTGACCATATCCTTCATCACTCCCGGATGCGTGCCACTCTCCAGATACCACTTTGCCGTTCCCATGACCGTCTGTGCCGCCAGCTGATAGGCAGTCGCACGCGGAAGGCCTTCCCGCACACCACCGTCTGCCATGGCTTCCATAAACATCGCCACATATGCCGGACCGCTTCCGCTGACACCGCACACTGCATCGATCAGATGCTCCGGCACCCATTCCACAATTCCAAGCGGTGCAAACAGCTGCTGTGCCATCTGTTTTTCTTCTTCTGTCAGATCCGAATCATTGCACAGAGCAAATGCTCCTGCATAAACCATCGCCGGTGTATTTGGCATTGTGCGAAGCAGACGTACCTTTCCGCCAATCATCCCTCTTAGCTTTTCACTGCTTAATCCGGCAGCAATGGAGATCACACATTTTCCTTCCAAAGCATTCCCGGCAGAAGCCAGCGTCTCTTTCATATACTGCGGTTTGACCGCAAGAATGACCACATCCGAAAGACTGCCCAGTGTCTCATTATCAGCCACCACCCGGACACCATATTCCTGCATCTTTTCTCTGATCGCAGGACTCACATCATACACAAAAATATTTTCTTTCGCAACCGTTTTGCTTTCGACAATTCCTTTTAAGATTGCAGAACCCATATTACCGGCTCCGATAAAACCAATTTTTTTATCAATCATAATCATTCCTCCGCTGCTGAAATCTATCCGTTTTCTCTGTTCGCATATTTTTATCAAAATAAATCCATAGGAATTTCCTGTGACGCGAAAAAAGGACGTGCAGTAATTACACCACACGCCCGATTATACTTCTTATTGAACTAATTTGCAAACTTCAAACACAACTTATCATATTCTTTGTTGATTTCCTGTAAAGTACCGGTATCGCCGCTTGGATTATCCGGATGATAAATGCGTACCAGATCCTTATACCGTTTCTTCAATGCCAGTTCATTGCGGACACCCATGAAGAACAACTCGCCCTGTACGGTACGGCTTGTCTCGGCTGTTTCCCCGCTTTCACGCTGCTGATACTGATAAACACGATTGTAAAACTCTTTTTGGCGCTCCATATGACTTTTTTCATCTGCCAGCTTGCGCAGCTCATCCTCCAGCACCTTCTGTTTCATCAAAAGAAGCTGTTCCTCCTGCATACGGAATTTTTTCTCTGTATCCTTCTCAAGCTTGAATGCTCTCTTTTCACGTTCAAATTTTGCACGACGTTTCTCAAATTTTTCTAATTCATCAGCCAATTCCTGTTTCTGATGTTCTAATTCAACAGTCTCCTTAAAAAACCACTGCTGGTATGCATGCATCTCTTCTTTGTTCCCCGGTACGACCTTTGCCACGGACATCGTGATCAACTCCTTTGTAATTCTAACAACTATCGTTTCAAAACAAGTATTCCTGTACGGATGAAATGGACGTGATTTGCATGTAAAAAAGTTTTGTTTTTACGTCTCTACGAGTATATCGGAAACACGAAAAAAAAATCAAGATATTGAATTGAAAAAAATTAAAATTAGCTTTTTTCTACAATATCTTGATCTTTAATCCTGTTTTTTTATCTATTCTGACACTAATGTCCCGGCAAAAATTGCCGACAAGCTCTATTTTCTCTTGCCAAATCCCTTTTTCTTCGGCTTGTCGCCATCGGCCGCTCCATTTCCGCTGTGCAGGGAATTGCCTGTCACCTCATCAAATCTCTTCAACAAATCTTTGGCTTCATTGTTCAATCCGGTCGGCACCTGTACAACCAATGTGACATATTGATCTCCGCGAATATTGGAGTTGCGAAGTGAAGGAACTCCTTTTCCGCGCAAACGGATTCTGGTATCTGTCTGTGTACCCGGTTTCACATCATAGAGCACCTCGCCATCAACGGTTTTAATCCTCACTTCTCCGCCCAGTGCTGCCTGTGCATAAGAGATCGGAGCAGTAGAATACAGATCCATATCTCTTCTCTGCAGTGT
>JALEJB010000076.1 GCA_022768825.1 Lachnospiraceae bacterium | reverse complement strand
CGTATATGATACCACAAGCTGGCAAATATCGTCAAGTTAAATTTTAATTTTTCATCACTATCATACAAAAAGGCTGCAACAATTGTCACAGCCCTTTTGCTATCAGATCATTCCTTCGATGTCCACGACATCCTGCATATCCGTTGTCTCTTCCATTTTTCTGGCATTCATTGCAGCGATCTCTTCTTCCGTAGCGACCCGCATCACACCTTTTTCGTCAAAGACATAAGTTTTTTGTCCGATCGTCTCTATCGTGTCCCGGTACATCTTTCCGTCTTCGCCAAAGTAACGGGCAACGCCATTCTTTCGAATCTTTTTCGATTTCACTACTGTACCGTATTTACCGAGATAATAGCTTTCTCCGTCAACCCGTACAAGTTGATTTTTTACAATTCGTCCTTTATTGTCTGTAAAATATGTCTTTCTTCCAATCTCGTGGAAGCCTCGTCCTGCTCTTATACCCTCTGCATCGACATAATAGTCTGTTTGATCCACAGTTACCACTTGATCGGTTACCTTTGTACCGTACTTGCCGACATAGTATATGTTGCCTCCGGATTTTACAAAACATTTTTTCAGGATTTTTCCGTTTTTATCCGTAAAGTATTCCTTGTTATCTTTTACATGAAAACCGCGTCCGGCTCGCGCGCCATCTGCACACAGCAAATAATCATCCCCATCTACGGTAACGATCTGATCCTTCACCAGGGTACCATACTTGCCAAAATAATAATATGCTCCGGATCGTTTCTTAAACTGATTGGTAATTGCAACACCGTCTTCGCCAAAATAATACGTGTCTCCGTTATCTAAAGTCAAATATTTATTTCTGTACATCACGCCGTCACTTCCGAGATAATAATATTTACCTGCGTAGGTCAACAGTGTGGAATAAATCTTTCTGCCGTATTTTCCGTAATAATAGGTGTTACCGTCCTTTTCCACAAATTGTTTTTCCGCCATCTTTCCATCATTATAAAAATGATATTCATAGCCGTCGTATTCTATATCCTTTCCTACAACAATTGTGGAATCCTCATTGATCGCATAGGTCGCTCCATCAATCACCTTCAGCGCAAATACACCGATGCCTTCTTCTTTTGTTCCATCCGGATAAAACAGATAATAATCACTGCCGATCCGCGTCACGCCGGTTGCCATCGTTGTCAGATTGCTTCCTTCTTTCTCAAAATAGAAACGATGGATACCTCCACTATAGTTTTTCCATCCCTGATAAATGCCGTTTTCATCGTAAGCACCGTATTCCATGCATCCGCCGTTGCCCAGATAGTAGACACTTCCGTTAATGGTCTGAACACCGGTCAAAGGAACTCCATTTTCATCCAGATAATAGTAATCTTTTTTCCGGTTAATTCCATCCGCACCATACAAAGCAACCCAACCTGTCATCTTATTTTCTTCATCAATCAAAGTTCCCCGATAGGGTGTGATCTTGCCGTTTTCTGCGTGATAGATAATGGTCTCCTGCTCACTTGCGATAAAATATGGCATACTGACCTGTTTTGCCGCATTGCAGCTTTTACCATAAACCCACATATTGGTACTTTCACTAATGCCGGTGTTGGCACTATTCGAAGCAAAGCTGTAGATCGGATCGATCGCGGCAAGCATCGCAGTGGAATTACCGGTTGCCGTTCCGTGATGGGACATCTTATAAATATCAGATTTCAACTGATAGCTATAATATTGAAGCATATAATCTGCCTCATCCTTTAACATATCGCCCGCGGTCAGATAACTGACACCGGCACAGGAAATCCGCGTGATCAGACTGCAGTTGTTTTCATAATACGTTTCCATCACGTTTTGTCCGGCTTCGGTCTCTGCCTCAGCATCACCAACCTTATTTCTGTAATCAGACGGATGGATGCTGTTTACAAACGCGTTATCCGGTCCAATGACGGCTGCTACTGCACCCCCGACTTTAAACGAATCACCCCTTTTCAAATAGATGATCCGATCTGTACCACCCATCTGTGTTTCCATAAAATTCTGAAGCATGGAATACTTTCTCGGATAATCTCCAGATTCCGGAGCCAATGACGGATCCGGAAGATACATATGCTTTATTTCCAACCCCTGCTCTTTGATATAGTTCAGACCCTTGATCCAGTCACCTCTTGCTGCTCCCACATGATCCATGTGTAAATGGCTGAAATACAGATCAAAATAAGTGACTCCGAGTGCCTTCAGCTGATGACAGATTGCCGGCATATTCGAATACATTCCCATATCCATGAGCAGATATTCACCATTTGATTCGACCAGCACGGCATCTCCCTTTTCACCACCGTCAAGATAGATACCATAAATGTTCATATATTCACTTGCCGCTTTTACCTGTTGCGCATTAGCCGGTAAAAGTCCGATCAAGATTGCTGTCACAAGCATACATGCGACAAGACATTTTTTCGTTGTGTGTTTCATAATACTTCCGTTTCCTCCATTGTAAGCACGGCCCGTCTGATTCCCTCGGCAACATCAAAATTTGCATGCCAACCAAGCGCACGCAATCTGGTGCTGTCTAAAATTTCCGGTGTTTTTGTCGTAAAATCAAGCTTCGGTTCTGCTTCATCCTGCGGATTTGCAAAGGACAGGGTCATATTTCGTTCCGGAAAAACCCGCACTGCGGTTTTCGCAAAATCACGAATGGTAATATCCGATTTTTCATCCGCAATGTTATAGGGCTGACCATTTTCGCCTTTCATCAGAATCGTGAGTAAAGCGGATGCCGTATCTACTACATAGCAGAAGGAACGGTACGCAGCACCGTTGCTTTTGAGCAAAATGTTCTGTCTGCGGATGATATTTGCCAGAAACTGCGCCCAGACACGATCATCTTCCAATGTACTTGCCCCGTAAATATAGCTCGGACGTGCAATTTTAATCGGAAGTCCATATTGTTTCACATAACAGTTGCACAAGGTTTCCATCGCCCGCTTGCCGCAAGCATAACAATTTTTGTAGGAATCGATATCCAATTCACCCAAATCCTCTTCCGGAAGATTGACTTTATTATTATGCACATCGCCATATACTTTCAAACTAGAAATCATTAACACAGCCTCCGGCTTTTCTTTCACCGCATAGCGCAAAATATTTGAAGTACCAAGTGTATTTGCCTCCATTGTTCCGACCGGATCATTTTCGAAAAAGTATGGTGTTGCCTGACTTGCCGCATGGATCACATAGTCACAGTGCGCAAGCTTTGACAGATCTCCACACACATCGGCCTCGACAAGCTCCAGATCCGTTCGCTCTGTCAGCTGTCCATATATTTTTTTCGCTTTTTGTTTGTTTCGTACCAGACCGACGATCTGAATACCCGCCTGATCTCTGTCATTACGAAGCATAAAAGCCAGCACCAGATATTTTGCGATGAACCCATTGGCTCCTGTGATCAGCACCGACTTTCCTTCCAGCTTCGACCAGTCAATATCCGTGTCTGCAATCATTGTGACATCTTCCAGCATCTGTTTGCCAAGTATATCTGTTATCTGCATCATAATCTCCCTTCCAACTTCATTCCTATATCAGAAAAAAGGCAGCATGCGCTGCCCGTTTTCTTATAAACCATATTTCAATACTTCTTTTGCA
>JALEJB010000050.1 GCA_022768825.1 Lachnospiraceae bacterium | reverse complement strand
TTTGCACCTGTTTCCCTTTTCACCAGAGCCAATCATTCAAATCTCTCCCAAATCATTGCTCTGGCACCTGACTGCTCCATATTTATTTTTTGGTTACTATAGCATATATCATTTGAAATTACAAATTATTTTGATTATTTTTCTCTTACATTTATTTTTTAAATAGATCACTATGAGTTCCCGTCCTAGTCAGATACAAGAATAAAGTATCATTGTCATGTTCATAAATCAGCAGCCAATCCGGTGTAATATGACATTCTCTCTTTCCAATATAATTTCCACTTAAAGGATGATCTCTGTGTTTTGGAGCAAGGGCTTCTCCATTTGATAATTTTGTTACGATATCATCCATCAATCTTGTATCATATCCACGTTTAATAAGCGTTTTCAAATCTTTCTTAAATCTACTGGTTGGAACAATTTTATACATCTTGTTCCACCTCACCCAACAATTCAGCAAAGGAACTATATGCATTTATATTTTCCGGGTGTTTTTTCATTTCTTCTACTTCTTGAAAAGCTTCTATTGTTTCTTTCTTTGGAATTTCTCTTGCAACATGAAATGGAATTCCTTGTTCTCTAATCGCTTGTTTTGCAGCCATCGTAAAGAATGTTGTCAGGTCTAACCCTAAGTCACTCATAAGTTCCTGTAATTGAAACTTTAAATTTTCATCCATTCTCATAGTTACATTTGTATTTGCCATAAATATCACCCCTTCTCTTGATGTTATTATAGTTTCAGTCTTCGCTTTTGTCAATACATCGTTATAACATCGCACGTCTCTCCGGCTTATAAAACAGTTTGATGATCTCCTTGTCTTTTTTTCCGTGATGCGCTATCATATACGAGAAATTGAATTCGAAGATTTTTCCAAAGAAACGGAGCTTACGAAATGATGTTTTATAACAAGAAAAAATGTAGGACGCTTGTGATCGCGGCGGTCCTGCTGATCTCTATTTTGCCGGTGCAGACGCTACAGGCGGCATCCAAAATCGAAGGATTTGATGTGTCTGTCAAAAACGGTGTGATCGATTGGGAAACCGTGGCATTATCGGACATGGATTTTGTCATGCTGCGCACCGGAGAAGGTCAGGCACCGGACGAGGATGCACAGTTTGAAGCCAACTACGAGGGTGCCGCAGAGGCCGGCTTAAAGATCGGTGTCTATCATGTCTGCTGCGTGCGCACACCGGAAGCAGCTGTAAAGGAAGCGGAGTACTGTCTGGAAATTCTTGACGGAAGAAGTTTGGACTATCCGGTGGCCTACGATATCGAAAAAGCGGGATGCTTCGCAGACGGAAAAAGCAATACCACCGCCATTGCCAAAGCATTCTGTGAAGTCATCGCAGAGGCTGGATACACACCGATGATCTATTCCAGTTCTTCCTATCTGAAAGATTACTTTGACTGGTCACAGTTGTCAGATTATCGTGTCTGGGCAGCCTATTACGGTGAGAAAAAACCAAAGCTTCCGGTCAGCGTGGATATCTGGCAGTATACCGCCACCGGCAGTCTGGAGGGCGCCAACACCGACAGAGGTCACTGTGATCTGAACTATTCTTATATGGAGGCTGTCAGCGTCAAGTTTACTACCGCTTCCCTGAAGATGAAAAAGGGAACCTCCGCTATGGCAAACGTCAAGCTGGGACCAAGCGGATGCACGGACACACTGACTTTCAAATCATCCAACAAGAAGGTAGTAACCGTAAACAAAACCACCGGAAAACTCCGGGCAAAAGCAAAAGGTAAGGCAACTATCACCGTGACCACAGGAAGCGGCAAACGTGCAAAAATGAAAGTAAGCGTGCAATAGCACGCTTTTTTCATTCAAATTCTACCAAATCTTCGATTCGACATGCCAATGCCCTGGCTAATTTCCATGCAGTCTCCAGCTGCGTCTTATTAATATCTCTCCTGCGCTGCTCAAAAAGCTGGATCTGCCTGATCGGAACGCCACTTTCTTCTGCCAATTGCCGTTGCGAATATCCTGCATTCTCCCTCATTCTTTTTAGATTTGTTTCATGATAAAATGCTTTCAGCTTTTCATCCATTACAGTAACAAATTTCATAATGTCGGCTTCATGCATGGTCTCATACATCCCATATACTTCTGTTACCGAGACCGCTTTTTGAATCCTTGAAAAACGCACTCCCCGATACCATTGATAATAAGCCAGTGCCCATCCCGTCCAATATTCCGGTGACTTATCCAAATACATCTCCTCCGCCTTTTGCGGAACTGTTTTTCCAACTTGCATCAATACCTCTTTTGCAAGTTCACACCCATTTTTTCCTGCTATATAAGCCGGATTTCCAATTTCAAACTGCTTCGATACATCAGACACAAGAAACATCTCATAAAACTTTTCAAGATTTAGATCCATAGAATAAACAGCATAATCCAGCATATTTCCAAGATTTTTCTGTGCATTCTCCAAATAGTCTTCACTGTAAGCGTTGATCTCCATTGATAATCCCTTCTCTCATAATATCAAGCATATAAATATCGTGAATATCTGCCGATTGACTTTTGCTGTTTCGATAGGCTTTTCTCGCTTCCTTATCGCGTATCATTTTCTTCGCAAAATATTCTTCCTTTTGCGCCGGAATACTATCGATAAACGTAATCCTGTCAAATGCCTTTTTACTTTTCAAAACAATCTGCTCA
>JALEJB010000036.1 GCA_022768825.1 Lachnospiraceae bacterium | reverse complement strand
ATCATCGCCAAAAATCCGCTGAGCGCAGGGATATTGTCGGAGATGTCTGCAAGAAAAGAAATCAGGCGCACCTATCTGGCAATCGTATCCGGGATTGTCGAGCCACAGACGGGAACGATCGATGCGCCAATTGGAAGGTGCGAGATAGCATCGCCGGATATGAAGCGTTTTATTGATCCGTTGCATGGGCAGCAGGCAGTGACACATTACCGGGTGCTCGACTGCGCACAGGGACACAGCCTGATCGAACTGGAACTGGAGACAGGAAGAACCCATCAGATCCGAGTGCATATGAAATATCTCGGTTATCCGCTGATCGGGGATTATCTCTACCATCCGGATATGACCTATATCGGCAGACAGGCATTGCATGCATGGAAATTAGAGTTTGAGCACCCGATCACAGGGGATAAATTAGAATATACAGCACCCCTGCCACAAGATATGAGACAGGCCATGAAACAAATATTTTAAGTGACAAAAAAGCAGAGATTTATTGCATTTTTGTCACTTAAAATGTATAAACTGTATTATTCCGATCGAAGTCAAATCAGCAGACAATGTTCGGGCGCGAAGTCTCGGAATCTATAGAAACAAATATACACCGGGGTATGCGATAAGAGTTTCAACAAAGAATATTGGGTTCGAAAATGGAATCAAATCGATTCCGTTGTATGCATTATTTGCGCTTTGAGCAATACTTTTTGCAGCGCAGACATGGGAGAAACTAAAAATGGTAGCAGGGATATCAGGTGTCTGACACCTTTTACGATAATAACAATATTCCTACTAGAAAAACAATTGGAAGACAACAGCAAATAATGTCTGCCGGAAGACCTTTGTTGAGTGAACGATCTGCATAAATAAAGGTGTTATAATCATCAGGATCCACTAGAAGGTCAACTTTGGAATTAACGGATAAGCTGATAAGATTTGAATAGTACGCGGATTCTATTTTTGTTTCACCGTTCTCATCTCTCACCATGAAAATCGGTTTATACAGCATTCCACTTCCACGAATCGGTTTTCGCTCTTTGACTTCTATGACCAGCCCATGAACAAGTCGCGTACATTTTTTCATTCGTATGTGCCATTTTTTGTACTTTGAATAACAGAGAGCTGTCCAAAACACTACAACAATTAGTATAAACAGAATGACAATCATCAAATATATCTCCTTTATGTAAGATTGTGAAAACGAAATAAACAATTGCTCTTATCTGATGAATTTCCATGCCTTGTAAATGATATTCCAATCGCAAACAAGTTTATCTATTGGTCTGGTCAGAACATTCCCAAGCTTTAGTGTAGGGAATGTTTCTGACATGGCAACATGACCTTCACCAATCGTTCCTTCACCACCGAGTCCCAATCCAATAAGAAAACCGGAAGGTGACACCTGATCCCCTTCTCCGTCAAGTAGAAGAGAAGCACTTCCTACAAAACCTTCACCCAAACTCCCACCTGTTTCTATGCCAAATCCTTCGATATCTGTTATGTTTTTTTTTCTGGGATACACTGCCACATATGCAGTGCCATCTGCGGATAAACCTGCTTCTGAGCCCGCACCACCAGAAAATTGAATACCAACATTTCCATCCATATCAATTACAAGTTGGATAGCCCCACCGAGATAGCCACCGCCACCAATACTGCCTGACAAACCAATTGCGACAACTGCATCCAAATCAGATGCATCTTGTATTGCTTGGTGAATAGTTTCTGACAGTGAGGATATATGATTTATCACGTTGTTAATTGCATCCATATAGGCATCTGCTTTTGTTAACCAATTATCCTGACCGTTTTTAGGAGTGGATATTTGATCTGTATTGCTGGTATCTTCTGCGGTTTCTGTTTGTGATGTTTTATTCGCGTTTGCTTGATCTGTAAAAGTACCAGTTAATATTTGTTGTTCAGCGTTTTGATAATTTTTAACACATTTTTCCAAAAGTTTACTTAATTCCTGTATATCATCTTTTGTACTAGAAAGGCAAATGATACTGTAGGCCAATGTTTTTTTTATGTCATTGTTATAGTTATTGCTGATTTCTATAGTTAATTCATTTAGATTTTTTTCCAGTGAATCAATATCATCATAAATGGTATAAAGATGATTTATACACCGATCAAATTCTTTTCGTTTCGTCGTAAAAAAAGTCATCATGTTATCCTTTCTGTTTTTAATTTAAATTATAACAGGATTAGATTGTTATTTGTCAAGCTATATTTTATGTTGGTTACAAAATATAGCTTGACAAATATATCAGGCACGTATGGGGAGAGGATTCATGAGAAACAAACGCCACTTTAGCCTCTCCCTGTGAGGATTGTCATGCGCCTATAATCAATCGTAACTTAAGTTACAGACAAGGAGTACTCCTGCTGAGAAAAACAAAAGAAAGGCAGGAAACGAATGGGCGGAATCGATCGACCATATATAGACGATGAGAAGCTGCGTGAAATATTAGAACATTCCATGCACGGAGAACTGAAATACACACTGATGAACGATTTCTGGCAAAATATAGTCTGCAGAACGGTCATTAACTTTATCTGAGCAAAAACTTCGATCATCTCAAAGAGGGCGAAAGCTACAAACAGCTGAAACCCTGTGTGCAGATCGGGATACTGGACAACGACGTGTTTCATCCGAATGATCCGAGATATACCGGCGAACTGTATGTGCGGTACCGGATGATGAATGTCAAGACCCATACAGAATACACTGGAAAATTTGAGGTGCGGGTGCTATCATGAAAGCATATCGAACATGCTTCCGAAGCAGAAAAGGAAGATTCGAATGGTGTGTATCAGTGGGCAAAGCTTTTTGCAGCGCAGACATGGGAGGAATTGAAGATGGTAGCAGAGAAGAATGAGAGAATGCAGTCGTTTGTAGGAACTGTGCGCCAATTGTCGGAAGAGGAACGGGTTGCTCAGGTATGTGAGGCAAGACGCAAGTATTTGTCGGATATGGCAACCTTAAAAGAATGTCTTGAGGATGTTACCAAGCAGCTAGAAGAGGAAACTGTGAGAGCAAACGAAGCGGAGAAAAAAATGAAGTGTGCAGAAGAGGAAATTCGACGTTTGCGTCAACAGTTGGAGAAAAAAACAGAATAAAAAGAGATACACAAGAAAGTATGGCATCATATAGATGATTCTAACAATCTGGAGACGAAGCAATTGATAATATGAATTTTTATACAAAGAACTACAAATAGGTTCTCAAAAAGAACAAATAGAACATTATTGTGTGCGAAAAAATGTTAAAAATTACATTAAACTTGACGAATGGCCTTTGGTATGGTAGATCAGATCCGTTCTGTTCCGCTGTATGCGGTATTTTGTATATAGCAGATCGGACAATTTCTGAAAAGCAAGGGTAGTTCTGCGTGAAAGCAGGAAGCGTCTCCTTTTTAATTTTGTATCTTTTATCCCTTGATCATGTATGATAAAATAGGTCCTGACGGATGCAATCAAATCATATCCGTTAATTTATAAAAAATGGAGGCAAGACATGAGCGATTATAGAATCGGAACCAAATGCGTACAGGGCGGATATACACCGGGAAACGGCGAGCCACGCCAGATCCCGATCGTCCAGTCGACGACATTCAAATACAGTACCAGTGAGGATATGGGAAAACTGTTTGATCTGGAGGCGGAAGGATATTTTTATACCAGATTACAGAACCCGACCAACGATTATGTAGCAGCAAAGATTGCTGAAATGGAGGGTGGAACCGCAGCGATGCTCACCTCATCCGGACAGGCGGCGAACTTTTTTGCGATGTTCAATATCTGTCAGGCAGGAGACCATATGGTAGCATCTTCATCGATCTACGGCGGTACCTACAATCTGATCGCTGTGACCATGGCAAAGATGGGCATCTCGGTAACTTTCGTATCACCGGATGCCACGGAAGAAGAATTAAACGCTGCATTTCAGCCAAATACGAAATTGATGTTTGGAGAGACGATTGCAAATCCGGCGCTGACGGTTTTGGATATCGAGCTGTTTGCAAAAGTAGCCCATGCCCACGGGGTACCGCTGATCGTAGACAATACGTTCCCGACACCGGTCAACTGTCGTCCGATCGAGTGGGGCGCAGATATCGTCACACATTCGACTACAAAATACATGGACGGTCACGGAGCGGCAGTCGGCGGAGCCATTGTCGACGGCGGTAAATTTGACTGGATGGCGTATGCAGATAAATATCCTGGGCTTTGCACACCGGATGACAGCTATCATGGAGTTGTCTATGCGGAGCGATTTGGAAAAGAGGGTGCATTTATTACAAAATGTACGACACAGTTGATGAGAGATCTGGGGTCGATCCAGTCACCTCAGAATGCATTTTATCTCAATCTGGGATTGGAATCTTTGCATGTTCGTATGCCGCGTCATGTAGAAAACGGACAGGCCGTTGCGGAGTTTTTGGAGAACCATCCGAAGGTTGCATACGTCAACTATTCGGGATTGAAGTCCAGCAAGTATTATGAGCGCGCACAGAAGTATCTGCCAAACGGTGGCTGCGGTGTCGTATCCTTTGGGTTAAAGGGTGGAAGAGAAGCAGCATCCATCTTTATGAGAGAGTTAAAGCTCGGCGCCATCGAGACCCACGTAGCAGATGCAAGAACCTGTTGTCTGAATCCGGCAACTTCGACCCATCGTCAGATGACAGATGAGCAGTTGATCGAGGCAGGTGTGCCTGCCGAGCTGATCCGGATCAGTCTGGGATTAGAGGATAAAGAGGATCTGATCGCCGATATCTCCCGTGCATTGGATGCGATCAAATAGGAGCAGATCATGGAAGCTTCCTATCGTTTTTTTGAAAACAAAGATTGCAAATATTTTCCGTGTCATCAGGGGATGGAAGGAGCGGATTTTAACTGTCTGTTCTGTTACTGTCCGATGAATCCTTATGCGGATTGCCTTGGAAATCCCACATATATCACGAATCGATATGGAAAAAGAATCAAGGATTGTACGAACTGTACATTCCCCCACAGACCGCAGAACTATGATGCGATCATGGACTTTTTAAAAAATAAGAATCAATAATCAAACGCCCCTATACGTAACGAGAGAGGCAACGCAAGCCAATCTCAGTTTTCGATAGGGGCGTTCTTGATGATAACGTCTTATTACAGCGGAGTAAAGGAGACATATCGCTCCCCATCATACAGCCAGCTGATCGTTGGCGGTTCTGTCGTATCGCTGAGAATATAATCCTGAAATTTCTGTAACTTTTTAGAGTATTTCATCTGGATCTTCGAAGATCCTTTTTTAAAAGTCATCTTGATTGGAATCGGCTTCATCAGCTGAACACCGTAGGGTCCGTTCAGATTCACCAGATAGGCGGTAATCGTGATGTCCTTCGCCTGAAAAACTCCTTTCTTTGCAAAATTGATACCCATCAACTGCTCAGTGGTGATCTTATTTTTCAACGTGATCGTACCACTTGTCAGACCGGTCTTTACGCTTTTGATTTCCAGCATATGGTTGGCCTCGATGAGCATCGGATTCCATAAGCTGAACTGAGATTCCATGATATGCCGGTAGGAATTGGCCTTCAGGATAGAAGCGTCATAGATGAGGTCGTAAGATGTCATCTCAAACTTTTCCTGCTTCTGCTCAAAAGAAAAGGTGGATGCCTGATGCGTCAGGCTGTCGGCAACCGCATCCGCATATTCCGGTCGTACAGTAAGGGTCTGTGTTTTTGCATCCAAAGCAGCGATTCTGGCATTGGAATCATCGGCCACAATGTACTCACCGTCATAGGACTCTCCCTTCGCATCCTGCAGATTGAGCATGACAGCAGTGACCGGCTGGAAGTAATAGTCCGGCACAATCCGGTAAGTGCAGGAATCAATCTGGTAGACATCACATTGATTGACATCCAGACTGAGACCAAATTCGAAGGAGAGTTGTCCGGTGTAGGAGTATTTCTTCTGATAAGTCTTTGGAGCAGCAGCTGCTGCTTCATCCCAATATTTGCCGGGAACAATCTGCTCGTGAGGGGAGATGAGACCACAGGAATAAGAGGGATTCTTTTTTTCAAACGTCTGATACAGCTTGTATTGTTTGGCGACATTCTTGATTGTGAGCTTTGGATTCACGCCTGCCAAAAAAGCTTTGCAGGCTTTGATGGAAGCAGCCTCTGCTTTGCGGTATGCGTCAAAATTCGAAAGCTTCGTCTCCAGTTTTGCGTTTTTCTTCATGACATGCAGTGGAAAATAATAGGTCTTGTCATGAATATCCTGTTTCTGTTTGATAGCAATACATACATCGCCCGGTTTCCTGAGTGTGACAGCACCGTTTTTATTGACGGAAGCGACGGCAGGATTCGAGCTTTTGTAGATGACATTTTTCGTCTGGCTGAAAGTCATATATGCAGAAAAGTAGTCAATGTAGTTTTTGGTCGTTACTTTTTGACATAAGATCAGATCGCCAACGTTTAGTCCTTTGGCACCCACTTCGATATAGGTCGCTGCATCTTCTATGTCAGGAGATTTGAAATTGATCTTTCCGGTGGATTGGTACATGACGGCAGATATATAGGAGACATATCTGATCTGGGCAGCCTGCAAAAGCTGTGGATGAGCGAGCGTAGCTGCGCTGATCAAAAGGGCGAAAAGCATGCAGGTGGTGCGAAACAGAAGAGATGGTCTGGTATGCATTGTTTTCATAGGATACCTCCTGTAATCAAATTGATTGACTGTAGTATGGAATCATACTACCATAAAATCTGATTTTTAAACATGAAAAATAAAAAAAATAAGTAAAAAAACCCGGAATCAGATCCATGATT
>JALEJB010000017.1 GCA_022768825.1 Lachnospiraceae bacterium | reverse complement strand
CGACGAAATGAAATATTGGATGTTGCAGAGCGATTATTCTGCAGCAGAGGATACGACCAAACCAGTACGAATGATATTCTGGCTGAGATCGGGATTGCAAGAGGGACGCTATATTACCATTTCTCATCGAAAGAAGATATTTTGGATGCGATGATCGATCGGATCCTGAATGAGATCGTAAGAAGAGCAAGCCAAATCGCGTTGGATGGATCCATTCCGGTTCTGGAGAGGATGACACAGACAATTCTTGCATCAAATGTGGATACGAAGACCGGTGATATGATCTTAGAGCAGATGCATAAGCCGCAGAATGCTCTGATGCATGCAAAGATGCAGGAGCGGCTGCTAAAACAGCTGATACCTCTGTTTACGAAGCTGATCGAAGATGGTATTTCACAGGGACTGATGCAGACCGATGATCCGGAGGATACCATCGAGATGCTTCTTTTGTATGCCAACACGGTGTTTGATGATGCGATCGCGTACTCGGAGAAAGAAAAAAAGAAAAAGGTGCTTGCATTTATCAGTAATACGGAGCTTTTGCTCCACATGGAAAAAGGAAGCCTGCTGGAGGCTATGCTTCCGATGTTTTATAGAGAATAAAATCAGTAACTATTCTGTACAGGATAGTTACTATAATTTTCACAACAACCGACAATCTGTCGGTAACAAAATAAAGGAGATAAAAATGGAACAGTCAAATTTTAAAAGGTTTTTGTTGTTATGGATGGGAGAACTCATATCCGCAATCGGAGGTGGCTTGACCAGTTTTGGACTGGGTGTTTATGTTTTCGAGAAAACAGGCAGTGCTGCGGGGATGGCAGTGGTGACCTTACTGGGATTTCTGCCAACGCTGCTGCTTAGTGTTCCAGCGGGTGTACTGGCAGACCGGTATGACAGAAGACTTCTGATGATGTTAGGTGACGGTTGTTCGGCAGTCGGGATCATATACATATTGATCTGTATGCTGAGGGGAGAGGCTACGCTGCCCCAGATTTGTATTGGAGTATTTGTTTCGTCCGTATTTTCAGCACTGTTGGAGCCGGCGTATCGGGCGACGGTTTCGGATCTGCTCACGGAAGATGAATACTCGAAAGCAAGTGGATTGGTTTCACTGGCAGGAAGTGCCAGATATCTGGTCTCACCGGTTATTGCCGGAATCCTGTTGTCAATCAGTGATGTAAAGTTACTTTTGATCATTGATATCTGTACGTTTATCTTAACAGTGATATCCACCTTTGTTGTAAAGAAGGGAATTCGGGAAAGCCGGAAAGCAGAGCTGGTTTCTTTTAAAGAGAGCTTACGGACAGGATGGGAAGCAGTTTGTGCAAAGAGAGGTGTGCTTTTACTGGTGTTGATGTCTTCTCTGCTGACACTGTTTATCGGCGTCTTCCAGATTCTGGCGGAACCGCTGATCCTATCCATGGCAGATGCAAGGACTCTTGGAATCGCAGAAACCATCTGTGCCAGTGGGATGCTCGTTTCCAGTCTGTATCTGGGAATTCGTGGGATCAAAACTGGATATGTGAGGATACTCAGCGTCTCGCTTGCGCTTGCAGGGGGATGTATCATTGGTTTTGGAATGTTGGATCAGATAGTGATCATTACGGTTGCCGGCTTTGGATTTTTTCTGATGCTTCCGTTTGCGAATAATTGTCTGGACTTTTTGGTAAGAACAAACATGCCGGACGAATTACAGGGACGCGTCTGGGGATTTGTAGGTTTTTTATCCCAGATCGGATATGTCATTGCATATGGGCTCAGCGGGATTCTTGCGGATCGGCTCGCGGGATCTTATGAAATCAGTGTAGGAAAAGGCGCGGGAATCGTGATGTCTTTTGCCGGTGCGGCACTGATCCTTCTTTCACTCAGTATTCCTTTTGTGAAAGAAATCCGGTTGCTTGAAAAAAAAGAGTGAACCAGTGGCTGGGCAGTATGGGGTGGTAAATTTTCCTGAAATGAATTTGACATCAAAAACGTTCGTTAGCTATAATAGAAAAAAACGTTCGTTTTGGAGGTTTGATGATGAAGGATATGCCAACAAAGGAAAGAATACTGTATGCCGCACTCGATCTTTTTGCTCAAAAGGGTTATGACGGAGTGGGTGTAGACCTGATCGCAGAGAATGCCGGATTGAAGGGACCGTCTCTTTATCGGCATTACAAGGGGAAAGAAGATATTTTTAATTCGCTGATTGATCTGGTCGATTCTCATTATGAAGAGGGGTTTGGCTTCCGGCAAAAACCATATGAATTGCCGAAAAGCATTGATGAGTTAATTGAGCAGGCAATGAGAAAAATAAAGTTCACGATGCACGATGATATGATTCAAAAAACCAGGCGGATTCTGGCGATGGAGCAGTTTCGCAGTAAGCGAACGGCAGAGCTGGCATCTCGTTATCATCTGGAAAAACTGCAGGGAATGTATACAGGTATTTTTCAGGACCTTATGAAAAATGGGATATTAAAAATGGACGATCCGGAAATTCTCGCATTAGAGTTTGTTTCACCGGTTTCGATGCTCATTCATATGTATGACAGACAGCCGGAACGAGAAGAAGAGATTATGGATCAGATAAAAAAACATTTTGAACACTTTGCAAAAGTGTATGGAGAGAATGGATGATCCTTTTACCGAATGAATAATGAATATCTGAGAGGAAGCAATGAAAGAGTGATTGTCATTGCTTCTTTTGTTTGTAAGGCGACGAGTCTTTCCAATTAGAAAAAATGTTTCTGTTGACAATGGGAACGTTCGTTAGCTATAATGAAAAAACAGTCGTTAGCATTGGAGGATGAAAGGTGAAGAAAACTGAGAAGCTTATCATGCTAATAATTTATGAAGGAGTCGGTCAGGAAACTGCATGAAAAAATGACAAAGGAGAGAAGAAAAGATGGCGAGTACATTGGAGAATATCATAGAGATTAATCATTTGAATAAAAGCTTTGGAACGGTAAAGGCAGTAAACGATCTGAGCTTTCGTGTGAAAAGAGGAGAACTGTTCGCATTCCTGGGAGTAAATGGTGCAGGAAAAAGTACGACAATCTCTATGATCTGCGGTCAGCTGGCAGCAGATGGCGGAGAAATCCGAGTGAACGGATGGGATGTGAATCGTTCAGGGAAAAAGATTAAAGAAATGACAGGGGTTGTCTTTCAGGACAGCGTGTTAGATAAACCATTAACTGCAAGGGAGAACTTGAAAAGCAGGGCCGCACTGTATGGCATCACAGGAAAAAAGTTTGAAGAACGCCTGCAGGAATTGATCACAATTTTTGAATTACAGGAATTTATTAACCGTCCTGTAGGAAAATTATCTGGCGGACAGAGGCGAAGAGTGGATATTGCCAGAGCTCTGGTTCATCGACCGCAATTATTAATACTGGATGAACCGACCACCGGACTGGATCCCCAGACCAGAAAAATGATCTGGAACATTATTGAAACACTTCGTGTGGAAGAAGGACTTACGGTTTTACTGACGACCCATTATATGGAGGAAGCAGCATCTGCCGACTATATTGTGATCATCGATCACGGCTGTATTGCGGCAGAAGGTACGCCGTATGAATTGAAGAGTGAATATGTGAAAGATTATCTCTCAATTTATGGAGTGACCAAAAAGGAAGTGGAAAGCTTAGGACTGGAATATGAAGAAATCAGGGACGGATACCGGATTGCCATTGAAACACCATTGGCAGCTACCGATTTGATTATAAATCACACAGCTGTGTTTCGGGACTATGAAATCGTTAAAGGAGGCATGGATGATGTGTTTCTTTCAGTGACAGGAAAAAAATTGGGAGGTGAACAGTGATGAGAACATTTATAACATTGATTGACAGAAATCGAAAACTTTTTTTCAAGGATAAGGGAATGCTTTTATCTTCTTTGATCACCCCGATTATACTGATTGTTTTGTATGCGACATTTCTTGCAAAAGTGTATAAGGATTCTTTTACCGGCAATATTCCAGCAGTATTGGACGTTTCAGAAAAGCTGATCAATGGAACCGTTGCAGGACAGCTTGCAGCAGCTCTTCTGGCGGTCAGTTGTGTGACGGTAACCTTTTGCGTCAATCTGACAATGGTACAGGACCGCGCTTTGGGAGTACGGAAGGATTTTGATGTATCGCCGATCAGAAAACCCTTGATCTATCTTGGGTATTTTTTTTCCACAGTGTTGAATTCCCTGATGGTGAATGTATTTGCTCTGGCACTCTGCCTTGGATACATAGGGATCATGGGCTGGTATCTGACAGTGACGGATGTGGCTTTATTGATGTTGGATCTGCTTATCCTGGTATTATTTGGCGCCGTTTTATCCAGCATTGTCTGCTATCCACTGAAAACACAGGGGCAAATGTCGGCAGTGGGAACGATTGTCAGTGCCGGATACGGTTTTGTCTGTGGAGCCTATATGCCAATCTCCAACTTTGGAGAGGGACTGCAGAAAGTCATGAGTTATCTTCCGGGGACATACGGAACAGCATTAATTAAAAATCATATGCTTCGAGGCGTGTTTAAAGAGATGGAAACAAAAGGCTTCCCGGCAGAGGTTGTCAATGGAATTGCGACTTCCCTGGATTGCAATCCGACATTTCAGGGAAATGTCGTTGAACCGGAGTATATGATGCTGATTATGATCGGAACAGTTGTACTGTTAGGTGGATTATACTTACTGATTACGGCATTGCCGGAAAAAAAGTAAACGGTAAATGACTTTCGCAGGAAATGGAAGGTGGCATCTATGACACGGGACGGGATGTACTTTGAAGTGCCAAATAAAAATGGAAACGTG
>JALEJB010000001.1 GCA_022768825.1 Lachnospiraceae bacterium | reverse complement strand
CCCAAAAACAGCACCGAAAACATGATAACCAGACAAAAGGAAGCCAGATTTAAAGACGAGCGATTTTTTTCCAGCACTTCATCCTTGATGCTATCGTATTCCTGCTTGGTGATTCCACCGTATACCATGGCATTGATCAGTTTTTCTCTAAAATTTTTTACAGATTTCACTTAATCACTTCCTAACCTAAAGGTGTCAGACAATGTGACCACTCTGTGAAAGATAGTTCACAAAATGGTCACAGTGTCTGACACCTCTTACTAGCCGGCAATTGCTGATTTGATCTTCTCTACCGCATCGCCAACCGTGTGGATATTCTCTGCTTCCTCAGTCGGAATCTCAATGTCAAACTCTTCTTCAATACCCATGATGATCTGGAAGATATCCAGGGAATCTGCACCCAGATCGTCAATAAAGGTTTTATCCTCCTGAATCTCATCCTCCTCGATATTCAGTACCTCGACAATAATTTTTTTCAGTTTTTCAAACTCCATGATGATTCTCCTTCCTCATATTTTTTATTGTTTTCATCTATGCTTCGTCTTTTCGAATGATATTTTCTTTGATCTTTCCGTTGATATCCTGCTGCTTAAATGTCACACACTGGATGATGGAATTTTTGACTTCCATTGCCTTCGCACTTCCATGGGTCTTTACGACCAGTCCTTTGCAGCCCAGCAGCGGTGCTCCGCCATATTTGCTGGCATCAAAATCCTTTAATGTCTTTTTGAGTGCCGGCTTTGCAAGCATAGCCCCGACGGTGCTGATCGGTGTGCTGGTCAGTCCCTCTTTGATCTTGGAAACCAGCGTCCCCGCAAGTCCTTCATACAGCTTTAAGATGACATTTCCGACAAAAGCTTCACAGACAATGACATCTGCATAACCGCCCGGAATATCTCTTGCCTCGATACTTCCGATAAAATTGATGCCCGGACACTCCTTTAAGAGTGGATAGGTCTCTTTTACCAGCGCATTTCCCTTTTCCTCTTCTGAACCGATATTGACGATTGCCACCTTCGGATTTTTGATTCCGACCACGTGCTCCATGTAGATGGATCCCATCTGGGCAAACTGTACCAGATGCGAAGATCTTGCATCCACATTCGCGCCACAGTCGATCAGAAGTGATACCCCTTTTGTGGTTGGGATCAGCGGTGCCAGAGGCGGACGCTCAATTCCCTTGATCCTTCCGACAAGTAACTGTCCTCCTGCAAGGAGTGCTCCGGTACTTCCGGCAGAAACGATCGCATCTGCTTCTCCTTGTTTGACCATGTTCATTCCCACCACAATGGATGAGTCCTTCTTGGTACGAATCGCATTGACCGGTGGCTCTGCCATCTCGATCATCTCTGATGCATGGCGAATCAGAACACGTTCCTTAGGATAAGTATATTGCTCCAATTCTTTTTTGATGACATCCTCTTGCCCAACCAATGTTACTTTGATATCCGAACGCTCACTAATCGCGTCCATCGCTCCTTTGATAATCTCTCCCGGAGCATTGTCTCCACCCATAGCATCCAACGCTACGTGAACTATCTCTGACATGTTGTGCCTCCCTGTCTTTTTGTACACATCTACATGCAATATACTATAACTGTTTTCAGAAATCAACAAAAAAAACGAAAAAGAAAAGCCTTCAAGAAAAATCTCAAAGGCTTTCAATGATTCTTTTTAATTAGTCCTGCGGAATGATCTCTTTTTTATTGTATGTTCCGCAGTTTTTGCATACTCTGTGTGGAACCATCAGTTCGCCACATTTGCTGCATTTTACTAAAGTAGGAGCAGACATTTTCCAGTTTGCTCTTCTTTTATCTCTTCTTCCTTTAGAAGATTTATTCTTTGGACAGATTGACATTCGGTTACACCTCCTTAAACTTATTAAAGACATCCTGAAACGCAGCCATACGAGGGTCTAACTCCCCCTGCTCACAGTCACAGGTTTCTAAATTCAAATTTGTGCCGCATTTTGGACAAATCCCTTTACAATCAGGCTTGCACAAAACCTTTGCCGGCCAATTCACCAGGATCTCATTGTAGATCAATCGGTCTACATCCAGCTCGCCATCTTCCACATAGGAATCAGCTTCATCCATGCTCCCGTCATCCTCTTTTTCTTCTGCATCAGAATACTCCGATTGTAACGGCAGTTCCTTATCAATCTGAATCGAAAAAGGAATCTCCACTGTCTCAAGACAGCGATCGCACGGCATCTGAATTGTAACCTCAGTCTCCGCGGAAAGCCGCAGCCGCTTGCTATCCTCATTGACGATTGTCAAATCAAATGGTTCTCCTGTCAGAATAGGAAAGTCACCCTGCTTTGATTCGAAGGTTTCCATGTCAATTTGAACTTTCTCTCTAAATTCCCGATTTTCCTGGGAAATTGCTTTCGAAATATCTAATTTCATGGTCTGTCTCCTATCCACACTTTCTTGATTATACCGATAGCATGAAACCTTGTCAAGCATAATTTTGCTTTGCTACCGCTTTTTTCTAATAAATGTACGATCAGAATCCTACAAAAGTGCTACGGTCTCTCTTGCAATTGCAAGCTCTTCGTTGGTCGGAACGACCCAGACCTGTACCTTGGAATCCGGTGTCGAGATCATACGCTCTTCTCCGCGCACCTTGTTAGCCTCATTGTCCAGAGTCACTCCCAGATAACCGAGACGACCTGCAACCTGCTCACGAACAATATGATCGTTCTCTCCGAGTCCTGCGGTAAACGCAATTGCATCTACACCGCCCATTGCTGCCACATAAGAGCCGATTGTCTTTAATACTCTGTAAGTAAACACCTCGACTGCCATCTTGCAGCGTTCATTGCCTGCTGCAGCTCCTGCCTGCAGATCACGGAAATCTGATGACACACCGGAAAGTCCATACACACCGGACTTCTTATTTAAAATCTCCATCACGCCTTCCAAATCCAGATTTTCTTTCTTGGCAAGCAGCTCCATCGCTGAAGGATCGATATCTCCGGAACGGGTTCCCATGATCAGACCTTCCAAAGGTGAAAGTCCCATAGAAGTATCTACGGATTTCCCGCCGTCTACCGCGCAGACACTGGATCCGTTTCCAAGATGACAAACGATGATCTTCAGATCTTCGATCGGTTTTCCTACCAGTTCTGCTGTTCTCTTTGATACGAAGCTGTGGCTGGTTCCGTGGAAACCATATTTACGGATCTTGTATTTCTCATAATACTCATACGGAATACCGTACATATACGCATCTCTTGGCATGGTCTGATGGAATGCAGTATCGAATACACCTACCATCGGGGTGTTTGGCATCAGTTCCTGGCAGACACGTACACCGATAATATTTGCAGGGTTGTGAAGCGGCGCCAGATCGCTGCACTCCTCTACCGCTTTGATGACATCGTCATTGATGATCGTAGATTCTGCAAACTTCTCTCCGCCGTGAACAAGGCGATGTCCGACTGCTCCGATCTCATCGAGACTTTTGATGATACCTGTCTTTTCATTGATCAAAGCATCTAAAAGATACTGAATCGCCTCTTTATGCGTCGGCATCGGAAGGTCTGTTGTCTCTTTCTCTCCGCCTGCCGGTGTATAGACCAGTCTTCCGTCAATTCCGATTCTCTCGCAAATACCCTTTGCCAAAACCTG
>JALEJB010000224.1 GCA_022768825.1 Lachnospiraceae bacterium | reverse complement strand
CACAAAAATCCGGATCCGGACACCATTCCGTGCTATCGCGTCGTTAATGCAAAGGGAGAGCTTGCGGGCAAATTTGCCTTTGGCGGCGCAGATGTACAGGCGAAGCTTTTGGAAGCAGACGGAATCGAAGTGATAGATGATAAAGTGGATTTAAAAAAATATGGGATATTTTAGGCATTTATCTTGAATTTATGCGCATTTAAGGGTATAATTTTCACGGTTTGAGAGAAACAAAATACAAAAGGACATATATTTTTAAGGAGGAATCCGTAATGGTGAACTGGAACAATTTAGATACCCTGACTTCTTATGAGGAGTTGAAAGGAGTAGCAACGGTAGATCTCGCAGCTGTGATGAGCGGAGATCAGGGTGCGCAGCGTGTGAAAAAATACAGCGTGCCGATGGCTTGCGGTCTGGATTTTAATTATGCCGCAAAGCAGGTGGATGATACCGTTCTGGCAGCCCTTGCAAAATTAGCGGATGAGGCACAGTTAGCAGAGAAATTTGAAGCATTGTATAACGGTGAAGTCATCAATACCGGTGAAAAACGTCTGGTACTTCATCATCTGACCCGCGGACAGCTGGGTGATGCTGTGACCGCAGACGGTGTGGATAAGAGAAGCTTTTACGTTGAGCAGCAGAATAAGATCGCAGATTTTGCCAAGAAGGTTCATTCCGGAGAGATCACCAATGCAGCGGGAGAGAAATTTACCACCGTTGTTCAGATTGGTATCGGCGGAAGTGACCTTGGTCCTCGCGCCATGTATCTGGCACTGGAGAACTGGGCGAAGAAAAACAATACCTTCAAGATGGAGGCAAAATTCATCAGCAATGTGGATCCGGATGATGCCGCAGCCGTACTGAATTCCGTAGATGTGGCTCACTCCATCTTCGTGCTTGTCTCAAAATCAGGTACGACATTAGAGACGCTGACCAACGAATCATTTGTAAAAGATGCGTTAAAGAATGCAGGCTTAGACGCTTCGAAGCATATGATCGCTGTTACAAGTGAGACGTCGCCGTTAGCGAAGAGTGATGATTATCTGGCAGCGTTCTTTATGGATGATTATATCGGCGGAAGATTTTCTTCTACTTCAGCAGTAGGCGGAGCTGTATTATCCCTTGCTTTCGGACCGGACGTATTTGCGCAGTTTTTAGAGGGTGCAGCTGAGGAAGACAAACTTGCCACAAACAAAGATCTGTTACAGAACCCGGCAATGCTGGACGCATTGATCGGAATCTACGAGCGCAACGTACTTGGCATGCCAAGCACGGCTGTTTTGCCATATTCACAGGCACTCAGTCGTTTTCCTGCACATTTGCAGCAGCTGGATATGGAGTCAAACGGTAAATCAGTCAACCGTTTCGGTGAGGAGATCAATTACCTGACAGGACCGGTGATCTTTGGTGAGCCGGGAACCAACGGACAGCATTCCTTCTATCAGTTACTGCATCAGGGAACCGATATCGTTCCGTTACAGTTCATCGGCTTCAAAAACAGCCAGATCGGAACGGATGTAGTCATTCAGGACAGCACAAGTCAGCAGAAATTATGCGCGAATGTGGCTGCACAGATCGTTGCATTTGCCTGCGGCAAAGATGATGAGGACAAGAACAAGAGCTTCAAGGGCGGACGTCCTTCCAGCATCATCATCGGTGATTCGCTGAATCCGCAGGCACTGGGTGCTTTACTTTCACACTTTGAGAACAAGGTGATGTATCAGGGATTTGTATGGAACATCAACAGCTTTGATCAGGAAGGTGTTCAGCTTGGAAAGGTATTGGCAAAACGCGTGCTTGCCCATGATACAGACGGAGCGCTGAAGGTATACAGTGATCTGTTAAATATTTAATTGTTACCGGATTAACGAAATGATACAATTGAAAACCGACAAATAAAGAAAAATTCCTCTTTTACCGGTATGAGCCGGTAAAAGGGGATTTTTTAAAAAGAGGATGAGAAAGATAGGAGAAAGAGGCTTGAAACTCATGCATATATCCGATCTTCATCTTGGGAAGCGAGTGAATGAGTTTTCCATGATCGAAGATCAGAAGTATATTTTGGCAACAATATTAGATGTGATCCGTGCAGAACAGGTAGATGGTGTTCTGATCGCCGGTGACGTATACGATAAGACGACGCCGAGTGAGGAAGC
>JALEJB010000196.1 GCA_022768825.1 Lachnospiraceae bacterium | reverse complement strand
CCAAGTATTTCCGATCGAATGGGAAGATAAGCACGAAAAGAAGCACGGCAGACCGCTTGACGTGTGCGGCTATCTGTTCTACAGAGACCGTACCATATTACGAGAGAGCCACATGCTAAAGACAACGCGAAAGGCGAATAAGATCGCCAAAAAGGACAAGATAACATTCTACGATTCACAGCAGATGTTATCGCACCTGGGCTGGTTTGAACACGCAGATATGTACGATGCATATCTGGAACGAATCAAGACAAAGGTGAACGTCAGACAGTTAAAACACATAGTATCAAAGCATGCAAGAAAGGAGAATAAGAAGCGTGAAATGGAAAACAGTAACGGGATACGCGAAGCCTCTGGAGGTGGAGGTCGGAAAGACGACTGCATATCTCCGCAGAAACATGGAGCAGATAGTTGACGGCGAAGGAAATGACGCATGGAGCTACGAGGAGTGTCAGATGTCACTCGCAGAGTACGAGAAGTATCTGGAAGTTGTTTCGTCGGCAGAAATGTCGATCCTGCTCGAAAAATTCGAGAACCAGGAAAAGGCATCAGCAGATACTCTGCTGAACCAGATGGAGATTATGGCAACCCAGAGCGCGCAGGACGAGACGCTTGCGAACATTTTGTTAAATCAGATGACGGAGGTAAACTAATATGGCAGTAACACATTCAAGATTGTATAACACAGTATCAAGGTACTATCCGAAGTATTACTCAAAGGAAGACGTGAAGGTATTCGTAGCAGCCGGAAAGCTCACAGCTGAGGAATACAAAGAGATCACCGGAGATGAGTATGCAGAGTAGCCTGATCGAGGTCATCGAGGAGCAGGGAAGGATCATTGAACTTCAATCGGAGAGAATTAGAAAGATGTCAGAATTACTTGCAAACCACATGACCGTAGAAGAGATGGGAAAAATGGAGGAAGGACGGCGAGAAGGAGAAAAATGAGCGAATTGATTTATCAAACATACATAATTGCATTGCCGATCATCTTAACGGCACTCATGGGGTACATCGTCTGGCTGCTCAAAAATCAGAAGAAAGATCGTGATGCAAACAGCAAAGGAACCATGCTGTTGCTCCGGGTGCAGCTGATCGAATATCACGATAAGTATATGCGGATGGGTGATATTCCGTCGTATGCCTATCAAAATTTTATGGAAATGTATGATGCATACCATGAACTTGGTGGCAATGGAATGATCACAAAAATGAAAAATGAAATCGAGGAATTACATCTGAAAAAGAAGGAGGCATAATATGTTTAAGAATACAGTATTTAAACCAGGAGTAGATACAGTTAAATGGGCGAAAGCAGCTACAGTTCGCGCTGTCAAAACAATGGCGCAGGCTGCACTTGTCTTGATTCCGGCTTCAGCAATGATACAGACTGTAGATTGGAAATTCGTTATTGGAACTGCGGCATTGCAAGGCGTAGTGTCACTTTTGACGTCTGTAATTGGCATTCCGGAAGTAAAGGACGGTGAGTAGACAATGGCATACAAAATGAAGAAACATCTGGCACATCGCATTAATTATGGATCAAACCGAAAAACATCCGAGATCAAATACATCGTGATTCATTATACTGCAGGAGACGGAGATAGCGACGAGGGCAACACAAACTACTTTGCAAAGCCTTTGGAGAGAAAAGCATCTGCGCATTACTTTGTAGATGATGATTCAATCACACAGTCAGTACCGGATGATTATGTGGCATACTCAGTCGGCGGATCAAAGTATACCGACTGTGCAAAGACCGGTGGCGGTAAATTGTACCAGATTGCAACCAACCGTAACACGCTCAACATCGAGATGTGCGATTCGATTAAGGACGGCACGATTAAAGCGCAGGAAGCGACGATCATAAACACGATCAAGTTTGTCAGGAAGAAAATGAAGCAGTATAATATTGATATCGATCATGTGATCCGTCACTTTGACGTCAATGGCAAACATTGTCCTGCTTACCTGATGAATGAGGATGATTGGAGAATATTTAAAGATCGTATCATTGGATTTCAAACTGGAACCGTATATCACACGACGAGATCATGTGTTTTACGTTCATCACCTGGAGTCAGTGATAATAAAGTATTATATAAGGAAGTAAATGGTTCAGTTTTGAAAAAATGCATCCGTTCAGGTCAATATGTTAGATTCGACGGAGCCTTTAAACTCATTGATGTCAGCATCATAGGAAATGATATTTGGGGAAAAATGAAATCCGGTTATTGGATTCCGCTAAAATACCATGGAGTTATTCGTGCAATTAAATGAAAAAATTATAGGTTACTGCAATACGGTGGTCCAGATGGTGAGATGTCTGCTTCGATGCGTTACCTTGCGCAACGCTATGTCATGCCGGTGAAACAGGTTGGCGGACTTTTGACCGACATCGGTACAGAAGAATTAAACCACATGGAGATGATCTGTGCCATGGTTTATCAGCTGACCAGAAATCTGACACCGGAGCAGGTCAAAGCTGGTGGGTTTGATGCCTATTATATTGATCACACGACAGGTCTGTGGCCGCAGGCCGCAAGCGGATTACCACAAAATGCGATTGAATATCAGTCCAAGGGTGACCCGATCACCGATCTGTTCGAGGATCTGGCAGCAGAGCAAAAAGCACGTACGGTCTACGATAATCTCCTTCGCATCATTGATGACCCGGATGTACGTGAGCCACTGAAATTCTTAAGAGCTCGCGAGATCGTTCATTTCCAGCGTTTTGGCGAAGCATTGGAGATGACCAAGGATTCGATGAATTGCAAGAATTATTACTTTATCAACCCGGCCTTTGACAAAAAAGGTAGATAAAAAACATGGAGATGAAGGTTTTCTTCATCTCCACAAATTACATAAAATGAATTTTTATAATCGATCCGGATTATCCACGAGAAAGATATACTCTGCCACGGAACGGTCGAAGGTTTTGATGTGATCAAATAACCAGTCCACCACTTTTTTCTTTACCTGAGCTACAAAATCCTCAGTAGGACCTTCCGCTTCCTCTAAATATTCATCCAGACTTTTCAGCGATTTTTTAAACTCTTCATGTTTTTTCTTGTGCTCGTCAAGTCCCGGATAACCAACCTCTTCCTGAAGTTTTTCCTCAGCAGAAAAATGAAAATCCGTATAATCAGCCAGATAATCCAGCATACGGATCGCATCCGCTTTGCTGTCACGTTTCTCGCAACTGTCTACAAATTTTTTGATCCGACCAATGAGCTCTTTGTGCTGGGAATCGATCAATTCATTTTGGGTAATCAGAGTGTCGTCAAATTCGATTGTCATATGTACAATACCTCCCTTTCATAAAATCACCCTTCAAGGGCGAATTTTCATCAATAAGATAACTTTATTATAAACGATTTGTGTAAAAAGGTCACGTGTTTTTATTAATATGTGTTTTATTATGTGGTTATATTGACACATAATAAATTATGTATTATCGTATAATTGTAAGGAGGTACAATCGATGAAGAGTTATTCATCAAGAGAAGTCATTCAACTTCTCAAACAGGACGGTTGGTATGAAGTCGGTTGCGACGGTGATCATCACCAGTTCAAACATCCGACAAAACCCGGACGAGTGACAGTCACTCATCCTCGAAAGGACATTCCAATCGGAACGCTTAAAAGTATCTCAAAACAATCCGGGGTTATATTTCCATAATCCCGGAAATTTTCAATATTTTTTTATAACAAGGAGGCAATATTATGCAAAACGACAGATATTCGTTTGTTGCCCTATTTGACTATGCCGATGATGGCATTTCCATTGTATTTCCTGATCTGCCAGGTTGCTATCCATGTGCAGACAAGGACGACACAGACATGGCTCTGAAAAACGCAAAAGAAGCTCTTGGTCTTCACATTTGGGGAATGGAACAAGATCATGAAGAAATTCCTGTCCCAAGCAAAATCACAGATTTAGAAATCGAACCTGGTCAGGTTCCCGTATTGATTGATGTATTTATGCCACCAATTCGTGAACGTATTAATAGCCGATTCGTGAAGAAAACACTTTCACTTCCTGCCTGGCTTGCATCAAAAGCAGATGAAGATGGTGTAAACTGCTCACGAATCTTCCAGAATGCACTTATGGATTACCTTGGAATACGCGATAAAACAAAAATATAACTTCGCTTTTTGAAAGGGATTGGGCTATGAAAGACCAAACACTATCAAATATTTTTGATCATAAAACCGGCGCCATCTACATCCGAGTGTCCACAGACCGGCAGGAAGAGCT
>JALEJB010000193.1 GCA_022768825.1 Lachnospiraceae bacterium | reverse complement strand
GGTATCTGTCTGTGTACCCGGTTTCACATCATAGAGCACCTCGCCATCAACGGTTTTAATCCTCACTTCTCCGCCCAGTGCTGCCTGTGCATAAGAGATCGGAGCAGTAGAATACAGATCCATATCTCTTCTCTGCAGTGTCGGATGGCTGCTGACGATCACCTCTACGAGCAGATCTCCTCTCGGTCCGCCATTGATTCCCGGCTCACCCTTTTCACGGATACGAACGCTCTGTCCATTGTCAATTCCCGCAGGAATACTTACTTCGATCTTCTTGCGATTGCTTAAATAACCGCTTCCATGACAGTTCGGACATTTGTCTTTGACGATTTTTCCGCTTCCGTTACAATCCGGACAGGTTGCTATGTTTTGCACCACGCCAAACAAGGACTGCTGGGTATAGCGAACCTGACCTTTTCCGCCACATTTCGGACAGGTTTCCGGCGAGGAACCGGCTTTTGCCCCGGAACCGTGGCAGCTCGGACACTCGTCCTTGAGCACCATATCAATTTCTTTTTTGCAGCCAAAGACGGCTTCCTCAAAGGTGATCCGCACCTGTGTGCGCACATTGGCACCCTTTTGCGGTCCGTTATTCGGTCGTCTTCCACCAAATCCGCCACCAAACAAATCACCAAAAATATCTCCAAAGCTTCCGAAGATATCACCCATATCCATATTGGTAAAGTCAAAACCTCCGGCTCCACCGGCTCCGCCCTCGAATGCCGCATGACCAAACTGATCATACTGTCTTCTCTTATCTGCATCACTTAAGATGGCATATGCCTCTGACGCCTCTTTGAATTTTGCCTCTGCCTCTTTATCTCCCGGATTGGCGTCCGGATGATATTTTTTAGCAAGTACACGATATGCTTTTTTGATATCTGCCTCACTGGCACTTTTGTCTACGCCTAGGACCTCGTAGTAATCTCTCTTATCTGCCATACGATTTTCCTTCCCATGTAATAGTTCTTATCAGATACAGGAAAACTGTGCAGCAAGCTGCACAGTATCTTCCTCTGTATATTCAGTAATTATACCTCTTTGAAATCTGCATCTACGACATCATCGTCTGCGCCTGCATTGCCGCCCATATCAGCAGCTCCTGAAGCAGCTCCCATATCAGGTCCTGCTCCTGCAGCTCCTGCTGCCTGTGCATTCTCATACATCTTAGCGAATACTTTCTGTGCGCTCTCCATCAGCTTCTCTTTTGCAGCCTTCATCTCGTCTACCTGAGCATCAGTCATGCTTGCAGCATCCGGATTTGCCTCAACGAGTGCCTTTAATGCATTTAAATCTGCCTCTACTGCTGACTTGTCTGCTGCGTCTAAGTTATCGCCAACCTGCTTTAACGCATCCTCTGTCTGGAATACAAACGCATCTGCGTCGTTTCTGGTATCAATTGCTTCTTTGCGTTTCTTATCCTGAGCTTCATACTCAGCAGCTTCTTTGACTGCCTTATCGATCTCTTCGTCAGACATATTTGATCCGGCTGTGATCGTGATATGCTGCTCTTTTCCGGTTCCCAGATCTTTTGCGGATACATTTACGATACCGTTTGCATCGATATCAAAGGTAACCTCGATCTGTGGTACTCCACGACGTGCTGGCGGGATACCGTCTAAGCGGAACTGTCCGAGTGATTTATTGTCTCTTGCGAACTGACGCTCACCCTGTACGACATTGATATCAACTGCGGTCTGATTATCTGCCGCTGTTGAGAAGATCTGACTCTTCTTTGTCGGGATGGTTGTATTACGCTCGATCAATCTGGTTGCAACTCCGCCCATTGTCTCAATTGACAATGACAGTGGAGTGACATCCAAAAGAAGGATCTCGCCTGCGCCTGCATCTCCTGCAAGCTTTCCACCCTGGATCGAAGCTCCGATCGCTACACACTCATCCGGATTTAAGCTCTTTGAAGGCTCTTTTCCGGTCAACTGTTTCACTTTTTCCTGTACAGCCGGAATACGTGTTGATCCACCGACTAACAATACCTGACCAAGATCTGCATTGGTAAGTCCTGCATCCTTCATCGCATTCTGTACCGGAATGGCAGTTTTTTCTACCAGATCATGTGTCAACTCATCGAATTTTGCTCTTGTCAGATTCATATCAAAGTGCTTTGGTCCCTCAGCGGTTGCTGTGATGAACGGCAGGTTGATGTTGGTTGTGGTAGCTGATGAAAGCTCTTTCTTTGCTTTCTCTGCTGCCTCTTTTAATCTCTGAAGGGCCATCTTATCAGTTGAGAGATCTACACCCTCAGCTTTTTTGAACTCATCGATCATCCACTGGGTCACACGATTATCGAAATCGTCTCCTCCTAAGCGGGTATCACCGTTGGTTGAAAGAACCTCGATGACACCATCACCGATCTCAATGATCGATACATCAAAAGTACCACCACCAAGGTCATATACCATAATCTTCTGCTCTTTTTCATTGTCCAGACCATAAGCAAGTGCTGCTGCGGTCGGCTCGTTGATAATACGTTTTACGTCCAAACCTGCGATCTTTCCTGCATCCTTGGTTGCCTGACGCTGTGCGTCATTGAAGTAAGCCGGAACTGTGATGACTGCCTCTGTCACTGACTCACCCAAATAGCTTTCTGCATCTGCTTTCAGCTTCTGAAGGATCATTGCTGAAATCTGCTGTGGTGAATACTGCTTGTCATCAATCGCCTGTTTAAAATCAGTTCCCATATGTCTCTTGATGGAAGAGATTGTTTTTTCTGCGTTGGTCACTGCCTGACGTTTTGCAGGCTCTCCAACTAAACGCTCACCGTTCTTGGTGAATGCTACGATCGAAGGTGTCGTACGCGCGCCCTCCTGATTTGCGATAACGGTAGGTGCTCCACCTTCCATAACAGCTACACAGCTGTTGGTTGTTCCTAAATCAATACCAATAATTTTGCCCATTTTTTTGCCTCCTAATATTATAAAAAATGAAAAAAGTTGTTAAGTTCATTTGTATCTATATATCTACGACACCACAGCTACCATGCTATGTCTTACCACAGTGTCGCGGTACATATAACCTTTTTGCAGCTCCTGCGCAATCACGCCGGACTCAAATTCCTCACTCTCCACCTGCATCACTGCATTGTGCAGATTCGGATCAAATTCCTGACCAACCGCTTCGATCGGTTTGACATCTGCTTCTGCAAGCATCGTCATCAGCTGCTTGTATACCTTATCCATTCCGTCTACAAACGGATCTTCGGTGTGTTTTTCCTCCGGAACGGCTGCAAGCCCTCTTTCAAAATTGTCAACAACCGGAAGAATCTTTTCTATGATGCTCTTGGCACCGATTTCATACATCTGTGACTTTTCTTTTTCGGTTCGTTTTCTGAAGTTATCGAATTCTGCCATCTGACGTTTTACCTTGTCAGTCAGGTCTTCGATCATCTCATCCTTTTTATCTTTTTTCTTTTCTTTCTTCTTAAAAGGACCTTTTTTCTCAGAACCTTTTTCCTGTTCTGACTCTTTTACATCTTCCGAAGACGTTTCTGTCGATTCTTCATCAACTGTTTCCTCGGCCACTTCCTCAGCAGCTTCCTGCTTAGTTTCTTCTGTTTCCACCTCTGTAGTTGTCTCTTCTGTGGTCTCTTTGTCGGTCTGTTCGATTGTCTGTTCTGTGGTCTCTTCCACTTTCGTTTCTTCTGCCATCTATCTTCACCTCTTTTTATTTTGCTTCCTCATCCTTCGGCTTCTTAAATATACCGTCCAACTGACTTTTCAGTGTTTTCAGGTTGCCGAGTACATTTTCGTAATCCATTCGCTTCGGACCGATAATTCCGATCGTTCCTTTCATACCTTCACCAAGCTCATAGGTTGCTGTGACGACACTGCAATCCTTCATGGTCTGTACCGGCGACTCACTTCCGATATAAATCTGAATTCCGGTGTTCTCCTGATCGTCTGTCTGATGATCGCCAAACAGATTCACAAGCTGTTGTTTTTCTTCAAAAGCCGAGATCAGTTCACTCGCTTTCGCTGAATCTGCAAGCTCCGGATATTTGAAGATGTTCGTTGCTCCACTCGTATAGATTTCCAAATCTTCATCCCCGGAAATCGACTCCGCGATGGCATCCATCACCTGGCTGATGATGTCACTGTGAATTCCCGCCTGCTCCTTGAGTCTGGTGATCGTCGCGAGATTGATCTGACTGATCGCAAGCCCGTTTAAGCTGGTATTGAGCAGAAGGTTGAGCTTTAAAATCTGTTCTCCGTCTACCTGTGTGAGGTCTGTTCGGATGATCTTGTTCTTGACGATATTTCCTTCCAATACGATGACCGCCAGAAGCTGTTCATCATCCACACGGGAGAGCTGAATGAATTTTAATTTTCCCTGCTGATACGCAGGTGCAGTGATCATGGTCGCATAGTTCGTATTGCTTGCCAGAACCTTGACAACCTGCTTGAGCACCTCTTCCATCCGCTCTGTATGCTCAATCACAAACTCTTTCATCTCGGAAACTTCTTTTTCCTTTTCCTCTATGAGGTGATCCACATAAAAGCGGTATCCCTGATCCGAAGGAATACGACCGGCAGAGGTATGCGGCTGCACGATGTAGCCCAGCTCCTCTAAATCTGACATCTCGTTTCGAATCGTCGCCGAGCTCAGATTCAGGTCGGTATACTTTGAAATCGTTCTGGAACCAACCGGCTCACCGGTTTCCAGATAAGTTTTAATGATTGCTTTTAAAATTTTTGTTTTGCGTTCATCTAATTGATTTTCGTCTTGTTTACTCATTTCTTACCTGCTCTTCCGGTAGTTGTTAGCACTCATTTGATTGGAGTGCTAATTGGTTCTGAATATAAAATAGCACTCCCTTGCGGTAATGTCAACACTTAATTTGCAAACTTTTCATTTGCTTTTTTCTGAAATTTTTCATTTTGAATGATGAAACGCTCATGCCTTCCTTCTCCGACCACACCTTTTGCGTCGCGGGCGACCACTTCGAATACGAGACGACGACCATCTACTTCTGTCAGTGTGGACTCACAGGTCACTTCCATTCCCACCGGTGTCGGCGCAGTGTGCCTGATCTCGAGCAGTGTTCCGACGGTTCCGCAGCCGTCCTCCAGCTCGTCTGCCACACTTCTCCAGCAGGTTTCCTCCATAAGTGCGATCAGCGCAGGAGTAGCGAGCACGTCCAGCGTGCCGCTGCCCATCGTCTTTGCGGTATTACTCTCGTTTACGGTTACAGTTCCTTTTCCTTTTTTTCCTGTTTCTAACATTGTTTGTTCTCCTTTTTGTTCATATTTCGTTTTAGGCATTTGCGAAACTCATTTCATGTTTCATTATGGGTCATACGAGCACATGTATCACAGAGTTGTGTTGCCCCCTCGCATACACTCGGCGGCATACCGTCGAAACCATGCAAATATGAACTTCGTTCATATGGGTTTCTCCTCACGCTTTCGCTACTTGT
>JALEJB010000169.1 GCA_022768825.1 Lachnospiraceae bacterium | reverse complement strand
GTCTTATCACTCGATCCCGGATTTGATTCATCCTATGATGGCATCAAATCTGAGCACCTGATCGATTGGCTGCTTATCAACAACAGGTGTCAGACATTGTGAATATAGTAAAACCATGGTATATCCTTACTCCGATTGTGCTTACTCTCGTCAAGCTCGGACGCACAAAAGTCGTAAGATATACCATGGTTTTATCCTTTTCACAGTGTCTGACACCTTTCATTCATGCATTAATCGATATATTTCTGAGCCATCTGCGCAAAAGCTTGCGCATTTTTTTCATACCACCGATCAAAATCCATGCCGGTTTTTGCCACGGTCTGTCCGACTTCCACGAAAAATTTCGGAATATCCTCATCGAGCATTGCACCCAGCTCTCTGCCGAGGCTCTCACTGCCCTGCAATTCGCATCCGTCCACATTCAGTACAAATGCAGATGTCGGTTTGCCGTCTACCTTTTTCATACCGCCACGGAAACCGATCGGGCTGGTCTGATGCGTGCCACAGGACGACGGACAGCCGGAAATATGAATCTTTGGCAGCGCACTTGCCGGAATTCCTGCAGCTCGTACTGCCTCCACGCAGGCACGCAGCAGTGCCTGTGAATCCCGCACGCCCACCTGACAGGTCGACGCTCCGATACAGCTGACACTGGCCTCAAAGCTTGACTTTGCATTGTCATCATTGATGACTGCAATGACACGCTCTGCTTCTGCTCCGGTCAGATTGATGATATAAGCCGTCTCATCCGGTGCGAGTCGAAGCTCTACATCCGGAATATCCTGAATCAGATCGCACAGCGCAAGAAAGACTTTCTTGTCCGGCTGACCACCGATCGGATGATAAGCCACGGCATACAAACCACCCTGCTTTTGCGGGATAACTGAGAATCCGGAAGCCGTCGTGCCGTCTCCGGTCTTTGCGACAGCTGCCGGAATAAGATCCTCCGGAAGTGACAGATCCTCATCGCTGTCATATACTTCCTGTAATTTTTCATTGTAAGCAGCCACATAATTTTCCGGTCCACCAAGCGCCTCCTGCATAAAACGGGTACGGGCTTTCGCACGGTTCTCGTAATTTCCGTAAGCACGGAAAGTCAACCACATCGCCTTGATGTAGTACAGAATCTGACTTGGCTCAATCTGCTCAGCCACCTTCACACCCAGCTTTGGAAAACCACCGAGTCCTCCGGCACTGTATACATCAAAGGTACCGTCTTCGTTTGCAACGAAACCGAGATCTCGATAAGTCGCATGTGGTTCATTCGCCGGCGAATTGGAAAAAGCGACCTTCAGCTTGCGCGGCATTTTTTCTGCATCGATCAGTGTCAACGCATAGTCAGCAGCAGCCAGCGCATAAGGCATCACATCAAAATATTCCCCCTGCTCGATACCGGACAGAGGCGCACACATCGTATTGCGCGGGAAATCTCCGCCGCCACCCATGATGATGATGCCATTGTCCAAAGCCTCTTCCATCAGCGGATAAAGGGCATCTGTTTTCAGATCGTGCAGCTGAAGCGTCTGACAGGTCGTAAAATGCAGTCTCGGCACGTCATGGCTGCGCAGCATATCTGCAATGACCTTCAGCGTATCCTTAGTGATCCTTCCCGCTGGTGTACGCAGACGAAGCATACTTGCCTGACCGCCTTTTTGCGCATAGCTTCCGTAATAGCCGGAAAATCCTTTATAGCTTCCTTTATCCAGTTCTCCCGCAAAAAAAGCCTCTGTCTTCTGTTGAAATTCCGGAAGCTTCTGTTTCCACTCTTCAATCTTTGTTCTGTCCATGGTCATACCTCTTTTTTCCTTTATGATAAAAACTTCGTTCATTATGTGCCAAAACGGTTCATGAAAACGATTACAGTCCTCAGAACCTAGTATATCATGTCACAAACAGGCATTCAACACCTACCTATCTGGAAAAAAATTCAAGATATTTCATAAAATACAAAAAACACTTGCATAACCATTCCCTATAATGTATTATCATGTATAACTTGATGTAGTTTTAAAAACTACATGTAATATTTTTGTTTTCTATTATTAGAGTTTTATCTTGAAAGGAGATAAGACTCCCACCTCTATAGGTGGCGAGTAAAACAAATTCATCTTGGTGGGAGTCCAATCTCCTTCCAAGATAAAGCCTCCGGCGGATTGCAGAGGTGCGCAGAAGAAGAATGTCATGCAAAG
>JALEJB010000165.1 GCA_022768825.1 Lachnospiraceae bacterium | reverse complement strand
CTTTGCATGACATTTTTCTTCTGCGCACCTCTGCAATCCGCCGGAGGCTTCATCTTGGAAGGAGATTGGACTCCCACCAAGACTAATTTGTATTACTCGCCACCTATAGAGGTGGGAGTCTCATCTACTTTCAAGATGAATTTGCACAATTGTCAATCTTGCAAAAATGACTTCTGTTGTGACATTGACAAAAAATGGCAAAAATCCGAAAAAGGCTTGAAATAAAAGAAGATATCATGTATCTTAGTAAATGCGACTAAGGATTCGATTTGAATTTCTGAGATAAAAAAAATTCATTTTGGTGAAGTTATGGATTTGTTTGACTACATGCGGGAAAAAAATATGGAGCAGGAATCGCCGCTGGCATCGAGAATGCGACCGACCACATTGGACGAAGTGGTCGGTCAGGAGCATATCATCGGAAAAGATAAACTGTTGTATCGGGCGATCAAAGCGGACAAGCTGAGCTCTATCATATTTTACGGACCGCCGGGAACCGGAAAGACGACGCTTGCAAAAGTCATCGCCAATACCACCAGCGCGGTTTTTACCCAGTTGAATGCCACGTCAGCCGGCAAAAAGGATATGGAGCAGGTGATCGACGAAGCAAAGAATCAACAGGGGATGTATGGAAAGAAGACGATCCTGTTCATCGATGAGATCCACCGGTTCAATAAAGGACAGCAGGATTACCTGCTTCCGTTTGTAGAGGACGGAACTGTGATTTTGATCGGCGCAACAACCGAAAACCCATATTTTGAGGTCAACCAGGCGCTGCTTTCCAGATCGCGGATCTTCGAATTGCATCCGCTTTCCAAAGAGGATATCAAAACACTGCTGCTTCGTGCTGTGACGGATCCGGGCAAGGGAATGGGAAATTATGGCGCCGTTCTGGATGAAGATGCCCTGGAGTTTCTGGCAGACGTGGCAAACGGGGATGCAAGAGCAGCGCTGACGGCCATTGAGCTGGGTGTGCTGACGACCGAGCCGTCGGAAGACGGAAAGATCCACATCACGGTGGATGTGGCAAGCGAATGCATTCAAAAGCGGGTGTTAAAATATGACAAAGACGGAGACAATCATTATGACACGGTCTCTGCTTTTATCAAAAGTATGCGGGGGTCTGATCCGGATGCCGCTGTCTATTATCTGGCGCGTATGCTGTATGCAGGAGAAGATATCAAGTTTATCGCAAGAAGGATCATGATCTGCGCATCCGAGGATGTGGGAAATGCAGATCCGCAGGCTCTGCAGGTAGCAGTTGCGGCAAGTCTTGCGGTGGAACGCATCGGTATGCCGGAGGCACAGATTATTCTGTCACAGGCGGTCACCTATGTAGCATCTGCACCAAAAAGCAACGCAGCAAACAATGCCATTGCTGATGCGATGGAATGTGTGCGCACGACCAAGACTCCGCCGGTTCCGACGCATCTGCAGGATGCCCATTACAAGAGTGCCGGAAAGCTTGGACACGGAGAGGGCTACAAATATGCGCATGCCTATCCGCACCATTATGTGGCACAGCAGTATCTGCCGGATGGTCTGACAGACAGAGTCTTTTACGAACCGACGGACAACGGCTATGAAAAAGTGATCAGTGAATATTTAGAAAATACAAAGAAGTGGAAACAGGAGGAATCGCGATGAAAGCATATGCGAGTATGTCAAGAGAAGAATTACTGGCAGAACAGGAGAAGCTGCAGGCAGAATATAAAGGATATGAGGAAGCCGGATTACAGTTAAATATGGCAAGAGGAAAGCCGGAACCGGCGCAGCTGGACTTGGCAAAAGACATGTTGTCCATCGTAGATGCAGATACGATCTGCAAAAGTGAGACCGGAGATGACTGCCGCAATTACGGTGTGATGGAAGGAATCATCGAGGCGAGAAAACTGATGGCAGAGATTATGGAGGTAAAGCCGGAGCAGGTGGTTGTATTTGGTAACGCCAGCTTAAATATCATGTACGATACGGTTGCACGTTCCATGCTTCACGGTGTCAACGGTTCAACTCCGTGGTGCAAATTAGACAAAGTGAAATTTTTGTGCCCGGTTCCGGGATATGACAGGCATTTTGCGGTAACCGAAAGCTTTGGCATCGAGATGGTCAATGTTCCGCTTTTGGAAGATGGCCCGGATATGGATCTGGTGGAAAAACTCGTTTCAGAGGATGCTTCGATCAAAGGTATCTGGTGTATACCGAAATATTCGAATCCAACCGGTGTTTCGTATTCCGATGAAACTGTGCGCCGTTTTGCAAACTTAAAACCGGCTGCTGAGGACTTCCGTATCTACTGGGACAACGCATATTGTGTGCATCATCTGTACGAAGAGGCGGACAAACAGGATCAGATTTTAAATATTCTGGATGAGTGTGAAAAAGCAGGCAATCCGGATATGGCATATATGTTTGCGTCTACTTCCAAGATCACCTTTGCCGGTGCGGGAATCTCTGCAATGGCATCTTCCGCAGACAATATGGCCTGGGTCAAAAAGACGATGACGGTACAGACCATCGGTCACGATAAGGTGAATCAGCTGCGCCATGTGAAATTCTTAAAAGACCGGGCAGGTGTGGATGCGCATATGATGAAGCACGCAGCGATCCTTCGCCCGAAATTTGAACTGGTTGAGAAAATGTTTGAGACCGAGATCGCACCGCTTGGCATCGGAAGCTGGATCGCACCCCGAGGCGGATATTTTATCAGCTTTGAATCGCTGGAGGGCTGCGCAAAAAATATTGTTGCAAAAGCAAAGGCAGCAGGCGTCGTACTGACCGGAGCCGGTGCTCCGTTCCCTTACGGAAAGGATCCGAAAGACAGCGTCATCCGTCTGGCACCTTCGTTCCCGAATCTGGAGGAGCTGGAGACGGCAACAAAGATCTTTATCTGCTGTGTGAAACTGGCAAGTATTGAAAAATTATTGGCATAAGGAAAATATCGCAAAGCATAGGGATTCCTTAGGGTCGTGCAGTGAGATTTGCAGGGGACTGTATTGTTTGTTCAAAAAACAGTACAGTCCTTTCTTTTATAACGAAAACGAGGTATAATAATCTCAGTCTGGGAATGCTCCTGCTTCTATAAGCGGGGAGTGTAGGTTCTGCTTAAAAATGGAGGACATAAGATGGGCAAGACCGTTTTGGATTATGATACCGTCGCTTTGGATGATGAACACGATGCGCTTGTCATCATCGATCAGACAAAGCTGCCGGGAGACATAGAACTTTTACATCTGCATACGGCAAAAGAGATGTGGGACGCGATCTATCTCTTGCAGGTGCGCGGGGCACCTGCCATCGGAGTGGCAGGCGCATACGGTATCTATCTGCTGGCTAAGCAGATCAGAGCGGATAATTTTGATGATTTTTACATAGAATTTGTACGACAAAAGGAATATCTGAATTCCTCCAGACCCACAGCAGTGAATCTGTCCTGGGCCTTGAACCGCATGGAGCGCGTCTGCCTGTTGCACCGAGAGGAAAGTATGGATTCCATTATCGAAAGTCTGAAAGAGGAAGCAATTTTGATCCAGCAGGAGGATATCGATATCTGCCGTCGGATTGGGGAACATGGGCTTTCCCTTGTGAAACCGGGGGACGGAATCCTGACCCATTGCAATGCGGGAAAGCTTGCCACCAGCCGCTATGGCACTGCAACTGCGCCAATCTATCTGGGCGAAGAAAGGGGATATCATTTTCACGTCTATGCGGATGAGACAAGACCGCTGCTTCAGGGAGCAAGACTCACCGCTTTCGAGCTGCAATCCGCGGGTGTGGATGTCACTTTGATCTGTGACAATATGTCTGCGACGGTGATGAAGCAGGGGAAGATTCAGGCGGTTTTTGTTGGCTGTGACCGTGTGGCAGCCAACGGTGACACAGCCAACAAGATCGGAACATCTATGGTTGCCACGGTTGCCAGACGATACGGAGTACCGTTTTATGTCTGTGCACCTACCTCCACCATCGACTGGGACACACCAACCGGTGGCGAGATCGTCATCGAAGAGCGGGGGGCCGAAGAGGTCACCGAGATGTGGTATGAGAAACGGATGGCACCAGAGAGTGTGAAAGTGTTTAACCCGGCATTTGATGTGACGGATGCGGATCTGATCACGGGCATCGTCACCGAATATGGGGTAGCGATGGCACCATTCACCGAGTCACTTGCCGCGCTTCGAGATGAAATTGATCATAGGTGATACATGTGCTCGTATGAGCCAAGACGACACACTAATTGAGTTTCGCAAACGTCTAAAATGAAAAAATAGAAAATTGCGAAACTCATGAATTACGTAGATAGGGAATACGTAGTCACATGTATCTTACAGGTACTTTGGAGCGGCTGGTACTTAGTGACCGTATTTTGGTCACTTATGTACCGCTGCCAGCGACAAGTAGCGAGAGCGTGAGGAGAAACCCATATGAACGAAGTTCATATTTGCATGGTTTCGACGGTATGCCGCCGAGTGTAAGCGAGGGGGCAACACAACTCTGTGATACATGTGCTCGTATGATCCAAAACGACACATTCATTGAGTTTCGCAATGTCTTAAAAATGAAAAAAATAGAAGGAGAAATATTATGCCAGAAAATAGTAATTGCAGCAATGCATCAAGCTGCGGAAAATCAAGCTGCGAGGGATGCGCAAGTAATCAGGGAGGCAGCAAAATCCAAAAGGAGCTTCCAAACGCAGGCTCAAAGATTAAGAAAGTAATTGGTGTTGTCAGCGGAAAAGGCGGCGTCGGCAAATCCTTTGTCACGGCAAGCCTTGCATCCCAGATGCACAAAGCCGGATTTCAGGTGGGAATTTTAGATGCGGACATTACCGGACCATCGATCCCGAAGATGTTCGGTGTACACGGAACCGCTTTTGGAACAGACGATGCGATCATTCCGTTGGTATCAAAAGAAAACATTCCAATCATGTCCATCAATCTGCTGATGGATGACGAGGAACAGCCGGTTATCTGGAGAGGACCGGTCATCGCCGGAGCAGTCAAACAGTTCTGGACGGACGTGGCATGGGGCGAACTGGATTACCTGTTTGTAGATATGCCGCCCGGAACCGGAGACGTGCCGCTTACGGTGTTTCAGTCACTGCCAATCGACGGCATCGTCATCGTCACCTCGCCGCAGGAGCTGGTACAGATGATCGTCAAAAAAGCCTACAACATGGCTGCCATGATGAAGGTTCCGGTGCTGGGAATCGTAGAGAATTTCAGCTATGTGGCATGTCCGGATTGTGGAAAAAAATTAGAGATCTTCGGACAGAGCCATGTGGATGAGGTGGCAGCAGAGCTGGGATTACCGGTATTTGCAAAGCTTCCGATTGAGCCGCAGAAGGCCACTGCCGCAGACGCGGGAACCTTTTACGACGAAGACCACAGCGCATTCGATGCGGGCGTGGAGATCTTAAAGAACGTATAGTCATGGCTCTTGCTGTGGAAAACACGAAAGAAAGGGGCACATATGTCATTTGTCCATCTGCATACACATACCGAGTACAGCCTTTTGGACGGCTCGAATAAAATAAAAGAATATGTTGCCCGTGTCAAAGAACTGGGGATGCAGGCAGCCGCCATCACCGATCACGGGGTGATGTATGGTGTCATTGATTTTTACAAAGCGTGCAAGGAAGCAGACATCAATCCGATCATCGGCTGTGAGGTATATGTGGCTCCCGGCTCCAGATTCGACCGCGAGCGGGGTGCAGGCGAGGAGCGCTACTATCATCTGATCCTGCTGGCAGAGAACAACGAGGGCTATGCTAATCTGGTCAAGATCGTATCCAAAGGCTTCACGGAAGGCTACTACTACAAGCCGAGGGTCGATCTGGAAGTGCTGGAGACCTATCACGAGGGAATCATCGCCTGCTCCGCCTGTCTGGCAGGAGAGGTCGCGCGAGAACTGCTAAAAGATGATTACGAAGGGGCAAAAGAGGTGGCACTTCGTTATCAGAGAATTTTTGGTGAGGGAAATTTCTTCCTGGAGATGCAGGATCATGGCATTCCGGCACAGCAGAAAGTGATCGCAGGTCTGCTGCAGCTTTCCAAAGATACCGGAATCGAGCTGATCGTCACCAACGACTGTCACTACACGTATAAAGAGGATGCCGAACCCCATGATATTTTACTTTGTATCCAGACCGGGGCGAAATTATCCGACGAAAATCGCATGCGCTACGAGGGCGGTCAGTATTACGTCAAAAGCGAAGAGGAGATGGCAAAGCTTTTTCCCTATGCAAAGCAGGCACTGGAAAATACGCAAAAGATTGCGGACCGCTGTCATGTGGAGATCGAGTTTGGCAATACCAAGCTGCCGCACTTTGATGTGCCGGATGGCTACACCTCTCTCGAATATCTGAAAAAACTATGCTATGACGGCTTGAAAGAACGTTATCCGGACAGCTATGAGACACTGGAGCCAAAGCTTGCATACGAGCTGGACATCATCGAGAAGATGGGTTACGTGGATTATTTTCTGATCGTGTGGGATTACATCAATTTTGCCAGAACAAACGGCATCCCGGTAGGACCGGGGCGCGGCAGTGCCGCAGGAAGTCTGGTGGCATATACCACCGGAATCACCAACATCGATCCCATCAAATACAGCCTGCTGTTTGAGCGCTTTTTAAATCCGGAGCGTGTATCCATGCCCGATATTGACGTGGACTTCTGCTATGAAAGGCGTCAGGAGGTCATAGATTACGTCATTGAAAAATACGGCAAAGACTGTGTGACGCAGATCGTCACCTTCGGTACGCTGGCGGCCCGCGGTGTCATCCGCGATGTGGGTCGCGTGATGGATCTGCCCTATGCATTTGTGGATAAGATTTCCAAAAGTATCCCCACGGATCTGGGGATGACCATCGACAAGGCTCTACAGATGAATCCGGAGCTTCGCGGTATGTATGAAAGCGACGAGACGGTTCATAAGCTCATCGATATGGCGAAGCGACTGGAGGGCTTGCCGAGACATACCTCGATCCATGCGGCGGGTGTCGTGATCAGCCAGAAGCCGATGGAGGAATATGTGCCGCTTTCCCGCGGCGCGGACAACGTCATCACCACCCAGTTTACGATGACCACGATCGAGGAACTGGGACTATTAAAGATGGATTTCCTCGGACTTCGCACACTGACAGTCATCAATGACGCATGCAAACTGATTCAGAAAAAGACAGGTCAGTGGATCGATGTGGACCATATTGACTATGATGATAAAGCAGTCTACGAATCCCTGTGTACCGGAAGGACAGAGGGGGTGTTCCAGTTGGAAAGTGCCGGCATGAAGAACTTCATGAAGGAATTAAAACCCCAGAGCATGGAAGATGTGATCGCCGGAATTTCTCTGTACCGACCGGGCCCGATGGACTTTATTCCGGCGTATATCCGGGGGAAAAATAACGCAGACTCCATCACGTATGATTGTCCCCAGTTAGAGCCGATTTTGGCACCGACCTACGGATGCATCGTCTATCAGGAGCAGGTCATGCAGATCGTCCGGGATCTGGCAGGCTATACGCTGGGACGAAGCGATCTGGTCCGCCGCGCCATGTCAAAGAAAAAAACGTATGTCATGGAAGAGGAGCGAAAGAACTTCGTATACGGCAATGAGGAACAGGGTGTCAGGGGCTGTATCGCAAACGGCATCCCGGAAGCGGTTGCAAATAAGATTTACGACGAGATGATCGATTTTGCAAAGTATGCCTTTAACAAATCCCATGCGGCAGCTTATGCGGTGGTTTCTTATCAGACTGCTTATTTGAAGTATTATTATCCGGTAGAATTTATGGCAGCACTGATGACCTCAGTTAAGGATCATACGACAAAAGTGTCTGAATATATCCTGACCTGTCGCCGGATGGGGATCACCATTTTGTCGCCGGATGTCAATGAGGGCGAAGGAGATTTTTCGGTATCGGGTGGAAATATCCGCTACGGCATGAATGCCATCAAGAGTATCGGAAGGCCGGTGATCGAAGCCATCGTGACGGAGCGAAATGCCAACGGACCTTTCACCAGTCTTGGGGATTTCATCGAGCGCATGAGTGGCAAAGAAGTGAACCGCCGTGCGATCGAGAATCTGATCAAATCAGGCGCCTTTGACTGTCTGCCGGGCAACCGTTATCAGAAAATGCTCGTCTATCCAAAGATCATGGATAAGGTGCAGCAGGATAAAAAAGGCTCCATCGAAGGACAGATGTCGCTGTTTGATTTTGCCAGTGAGGATACGAGGCAGGAGTATGAGATATCGCTGCCAAATGTAGACGAGTACGAGAAAGAGACCTTGCTGGCCAATGAAAAAGAGGTGCTTGGCGTCTACGTCAGCGGACATCCGCTGGAAGAATATGAGGAAAAATGGCGCAAAAATATTACCGCCACCACGAATGACTTTTTGTATGATGAGGAGAATGGGTGCACCAAGGTCGAAGACGGCGCGCAGGTGACGGTAGGTGGTATGATCACGGACTGCTCCATCAAATATACCAAAAATAATCAGACAATGGCATTTCTCACGATTGAAGATCTGGTGGGAACGTTAGAGGTCATCGTATTTCCGCGCGACTATGAAAGAAATCGAAACCTGCTTGTGAATGAAGCCAAGGTATTCATCGTCGGACACGCGAATGTGGAGGAAGAGAAAAACGGAAAGCTCATCTGTGAACGACTGATTCCTTTTGAGAGTACCAAACGGGAGCTTTGGATCCAGTTTGCGTCGAAGGAGCAGTATGCCGCAATCGAGAACAATTTATATGAAATGCTTCGCGAAAGTGAAGGAAATGATGAGGTGGTCATCTATATTTCAGGCATCAAAGCAGTGAAGCGGCTTCCGAAAAACTGGAATATTTCGGTAACACCTGACTTATTAAAGCGTTTTTATGATATTTTTGAAGAAAAAAATGTAAAAGTTGTTGAAAAGTCTATTGAAAACAACTCGAAAAGATATTAAAATGGATAAGATAGATTTATTCGAGTGATTTTACATGTAGGAGGATATATAAAATGGCGAACGAGATTAAAACGATTGGTGTTTTAACCAGTGGTGGAGACGCACCGGGAATGAATGCTGCAATTCGTGCAGTTGTCAGACAGGCCATCGCAAACGGAAAAAAGGTAAAAGGAATCCAGAGGGGATATGCCGGACTTTTACAGGAAGAGATCTACGATATGGAGAAACAGGACGTATCAGACATCATCCAGCGTGGTGGTACAATTTTACAGACCGCACGTTGTATGGAGTTTACGACTCCGGAAGGACAGCAGAAGGGTGCAGAGATCTGTAAAAAGCATGGCATTGATGGAATCATCGTCATCGGTGGCGACGGATCTTTCCGCGGAGCACAGAAGCTGGCTGGTCTTGGAATCAATACCATCGGTGTACCGGGAACCATTGATCTGGATATTTCCTGTACCGATTACACCATCGGTTTTGATACAGCAGTCAATACCGCAATGGAAGCGATCGATAAAGTCCGCGATACATCCACCTCTCATGAGCGTTGCAGCATCATCGAGGTAATGGGACGCGGAGCAGGATACATCGCACTGTGGTGTGGTATCAGCAACGGTGCAGAGGACGTTCTTCTTCCGGAGAAATATGATTATGACGAGCAGCGTCTGGTCAATAATATCATCGAGAACCGTAAGAGAGGGAAAAAACACCATATCATTATCAACGCTGAGGGTATCGGACACTCTACCTCTATGGCAAAACGGATCGAGGCAGCGACCGGTGTCGAGACACGTGCGACGATCTTAGGACACATGCAGCGCGGCGGAAGCCCGACGGCCAAGGATCGTATGATGGCTTCTCTGATGGGTGCTTATGCAGTGGATCTCCTTTGCGAAGGAAAGAGCAACCGTGTTGTTGCATCACAGGGCGGATGCTTAGTTGATTACGATATTGATGAGGCACTGGCTATGACCAAGACCATCGACGAGTATGAGTTCCAGATCTGCAACAATCTTTCAAAATAAGAATTTTTTTGCAGATTTCACAGATTTTGACAGGAGAGAAGTTACATGATAAGCAGTACATCCAATCAGAAGATGAAGCAGATCATGCAATTGAATAAAAAAGCTAAGGCGCGCAGAGAAATGCGCGCCTTTGTTGTCGAAGGCATCAAGATGTTTCGGGAGACACCGGCAGAATTGCTCTTGCAGGTCTATGTATCGGAGTCCTTTCTCGCAGTCCCCGGACAACGGGAAGAGGTCGCACGAAAGACGGTCTCCTATGAAACAGTGTCAGACACGGTATTTTCCCATGTGTGTGATACGACGACTCCCCAGGGAATTCTTTGCGTGGTGCAGATGCCGAAGTATTCGCTGGATGATCTTTTAAAAAAGAAAGCACCAACATTGTTGGTGCTGGAAGATATTCAGGATCCCGGCAATCTGGGGACGATGTTTCGCACCGGAGAAGGCGCCGGAATAGACGGCATCATTATGACAAAGGAGACGGTGGATTTGTTTCATCCGAAGACGGTTCGGGCTACGATGGGCAGCATTTACCGGATGCCTTTTTATATCACGGATCAGCTGCAGGAGACGTTGGAGCTTTTGCATGACAGGGGCGTGTGTACCTATGCGGCGCACCTGAAGGGGACGAAAAGTTATGATGCCTTTGACTATACCAAGCCAACTGCGTTTCTGATCGGAAATGAAGGAAATGGATTGACGGATGCGATCGCAGATCAGGCAAAGGAGTATCTGCGCATCCCGATGGAAGGTCAGCTGGAATCGCTGAACGCAGCGATGGCGGCAGGCATACTGATGTATGAAGCATACAGACAACGGAGAGGATAGATGAGAATCTGGTTTAAAATGATACAGGATAATCACCTGTTAAAGGATTATACGTTTGTGGATGAATCCGAAGACACCCGTACCCACAAGATCTTTCGGGGCTTAGAGCAGGCCTGTCTGCAGTTTGATCTGGGAAAACCCATCTGGCTGGATGCTACGGTGGCGGAATTCAAACGTCATGCCAGAGCAAGGTTTACAAAGGATTGTTTTGTGGAAGAAATTGATTTTGATTTCTTGGAGATCCACGTCATAGAAGAGGATTAGTTTAGCAAAAAAACAGACCGCATTAAGTGGTCTGTTTTTTTATGCGCTTGATGAGTGTAAGAATAAGCAACATGTCATCGTCATCCAGAGAGTGTAATTCTTCGATTGCTTTAGAGAGCAGTTCCGGATTTGCGTGCCGGCTGTCAAAAAATTCTATTGGAGTGATATTGAAATAATCGCAGATTGTAAAAAATTCACTCATAGAAGGCAACGACTTTCCTGATGTGATGTTGTTGATATATCCCCGGCTATGACCCAAATCATAACTTAGTTGATATTCGGATAATCCCTTGTTCAGACGAAGCTGAGTAATTCTATTTCGCACGAAATCTTCCATATATAAATATCTCCTTATGCTAATAGGACATATTTTAAAATATATAAATCATGAAATAGCCTACTACAAAACGATAAAAAAGTTGAAATGACAACAATAATATGTTAATATATTGTAGAAAAAGTTAGATTTTATACATTCATAGTCAAAAAGACGAAATAATGTCAGATTATATCGGAGGGAAAAGCATGGCTATTATTGATGTGGTTAGATTTGATGGATTAAAGAGTCGCGACTGGTTGATCTATAAATATCCATCAGAGGAACTGGTTTTGGGAACCCAGTTAATTGTACAGGAAGGACAGAATGCGTTGTTTATGAAAAACGGAACCATTGCAGATGTCTTTTATCCCGGTACATATACGCTCACAAGCGAGAACTTACCAATCTTAAAACGATTAATAAATATGCCATTTGGAGGAAGAACACCATTTAGCGCGGAAGTTTATTTTGTAAACACAACGGTGAAGCTGGATATCAATTGGGGTACGACAGATCCGATTCAATTGATTGATCCAAAATATTATGTGAAACTTAGGATTCGTGCGTTTGGTCAGATGGGACTTCGCGTATTGGATGTGACAACCTTGTTCAAAGAAGTGATCGGGGGCATGCAGAAGTCGGATATCGTGAAATTTGATAAAATAAAAGAATATTTTAGAGGAATCTTAGTGATCAAAGCAAAGTCTGCGATTGCGGATGCCATCATAAACACCGGCATTTCGGCACTGGAGATCGCAACAAAATTGGAAGCTTTATCGGAGTCTGTGAAAACGCAGATTTCTTCTGAATTTGAACACTTTGGATTTACGGTTGCCAATTTTTATATACAGTCAATCAACTTCCCGGATGAGGATTTTGAAAAGATCAATAAAATTCTTGAGGACAAAGCGGCATTTGAGATTATGGGTGATGGCAGATATGCGACAAAACGCTCCTTTGATGTATATGAGGGGGCTGCAAATAATCAGAGTGGTGTTGCCGGTGCATTTGTGGCAGGAGGAGTCGGACTCGGCGCTGCAATGTCTCTCGGTGCTACTATGAATCAGACGGTTGGAAATCCGGTGCACAAGGAAGAAATGAAAGAATGCGTGCAATGTCACGCACAAATACCTGTAGGATCAAAGTTTTGTCCCGAGTGTGGATGTAATAATAGCGAGCGCATTTGTGCCTGTGGAAATAAACTAAAACCCGGAACAAAATTCTGTTCAGAGTGTGGAAAAAAGGTGGATTAATATGAAAAAGATTTTGTCAGTAGGATTGTATCTTTTTTATGATGCGATCATTTTATATCTGTTTTTCGGAGTGTTACAGATCGATTTGTTGGAAAATTATGGAATTGCAATGTTGTTTGAACTATTGGGTATGGTGATATTGGGCTGCGTGATCCTCGGAAACGTCTTTTTCAGGTCGATCAAGGTGGGATATTTTGTACCGTTAATTATGGTTACGATTGTCTATCTCGTTTTATTACATGTGACGAATTTGATGCTGGTTATGGTGATGAACTCTGTGCTGTTCCTGCTTTTAAACCTGGTATTCTTTTTTGTCTATTGTCTGGTGAGCATACCTATGTTTCTTATGGGTAAAAGATAAATTAAAGGAGGATATATAAATATGTCACAAAATGTATGCCCACAGTGTGGGGCTCCCATCGATCCGGGAGCATCAGAATGTAAATTTTGCGGAGAAAAACTTGCGGTAAAGCAAGTAGCACAAGAGCTGCAGCAATCACAGCCGGTTTATGTACAGCAACCGCAGCAACAACCACAACCGCAGGTGATCATTCAGCAGGCGGCACAGCCGGTTTATATGACGGGAATTAATCCGTCATGGCCTGTGAAAAATAAAGTCGTTGCCGGATTACTGGCTATTTTGTTAGGTGGAATTGGTGTACATAAATTTTATCTGGGCAAGATCGGCATGGGTATTTTGTACTTATGCTTTTGCTGGACCGGTATACCGGCATTGATTGGTTTGATTGAAGGAATTGTTTATCTATGTTCCAATGATGAGAACTTCCAACTGAAGCATCATGTTCGTTTGCAATGATGAAAAAAACAGTGAAGTTCCTATATTGGCTGATGATGTCTGCCGTGTTTCTATTATTCGTATACAGAGAACACAAAATCAATCAGTTAAAAAGCATGGATGACTGAAAAAGGATTTCTATATTTGATCTATGTCATGAAAAAGGAGGATGTGGAAAAATGAAACAAAAAAGAAAATGGTTGTTATTTTTAGCATGTTTGGCAGTGCTGATGGGTATTGGTATCGGGAAGATATCGGTATACGCAGAAACAAAAGGAACAATGATTTTAGAAAAGGGCACAAAGGGAAGCCTGTGGGATATGATAAGCGATGCTTATGATTATACATCCTCTAATAACAAGGTTGTTTCAGTTGACAGTTATGGCAAGGTTTATGCTAAAAAAGCAGGAAGTGCAACAATTACATCATCAACGGGCTATTCTTTTTGCGAGCCGGTTAGAGTAAAAGTAATTGATAAGAAAATTGCGTTTAAAAATACCACGATTACGACAGCACCTGATCCTGAGAGTCTGGAGAAAAAATTAAAGTTCAACGTGGGAACGGTAAAGACATATGTAGAATATAATAATTTGGTATGTGTTTGTTCGAAAGTGCCGTTTACCAGCATTCAATCTTCTAACGATGCAGTCATTGGTGTAGGGAGGAGTATTAAATGGAATGATAAATATGGCTACAGTGAACTTCGGTTTGAGATTAAAGGCCCCGGAACGACAACCATTACAGCAAAAGTCGGAAATAAAGCCATGAAATGTAAAGTGACGGTGATCGATCCTAAGCTGAATGAGACGGAAGTATGTAAAATCGTCGGCAACAAAACGACTTTGAAGGTGAACGGTGTCAAGGGAAAAGTGAAATGGAAAAGCGAAAATCCGGCAATTGCCACTGTTGATTCTAATGGCGTGGTTACCGCCAAGGATCTGGGAACGACCTATATTGATGCAACTGTAAAGGGAGTGACCCTGAGATGTAAGTTTACGACAGAGCCGGTTCCGCAGTTTGTCAATATTTACACGATGAAAGGAATTAATAAAGTTGTCTTAGCGGATACCGTATTGAGAACGTCTGTCGCTAACAAATTTGATACGACCATCAATGATGAGGGTAAGACGGAGACCACCTATAATTGGGATGTGATCGGGGATATTACAGATGTCGATTATTCCAACGGAATGACCTATCCAGTATATGATATAGAGAATGGCTCATCAACTATTAATACGTCTGATTATTATACGACAGAAATATATCTGGCTGGCTCTTCGCAAAATGCCGTGATCACAAAACTTGATTCTACTATAGACGGCGGAACAGATTTCTATTATGAGTATGAACCGGGAGAAGGAATGGGTACAATACGAATTTATTCCAGGGATAGTTCACCTGCGTTGTATCAGGTAAAGATCGATGGACATAAACTGGTATTTGCAACAAGATGTCGAGAGTATGGTGAAACAAAGCCTACCGATAAACGGGCACAATCAACGGAAACTGCGACATATGTAAGACAGAATATCAGTGCCTTCAATGTAGATATCTCTGATGCAATGATTTCGGTCGGAAAATATATCATTGATAAAACAATTGAAACAGCTGTTGGTGCCATTGTGGATAAGTTTTTCCCTTGGTAAAGAGAAGTAAATTTTTATAACAGGCAAGCCGTATGCGGCTTGTCTGTTGCATTATGTGGTGAAAAATTACAGTCTTGATAAGGATAAGCGCAGTTTTTATATTTTTGTGTTGACATGATATATATCGCAGTATATACTGTAAGCAGAGAGAGAGGTTCTTGCTATGATGACAGCTAAATTATTTGAAAACGGAAGAAGTCAGGCGGTTAGATTGCCAAAAGAGTGTCGATTTAATGCCGATGAAGTTGCAATCAATAAGATAGGAGATGTTGTTATGATGATACCGAAGGACAATCCATTTGCGGGTTTTCTTGCAAGTCTTGATCTGTTTAGCGGCGATTTTATGGTGGAGGGGAGAGCTGAATCTGTGGCACAGGAGAGAGATAGCCTATGACCTATATGCTGGATACAAATATATGTATTTTTGCCATCAAACAGAAACCGGAAATTGTGATCAGAAATATTTTGGCACATGATCCGGACGAACTGTGTATATCCTCGATTACATATGCAGAGTTGATGCATGGAGTGGAGAAGAGTCAACTTGTTGAAAAAAACAGATTGGCGATGATGATGTTTTTATCTCCGTTTACAGTGTTGGAATTTGATTCAAAAGCAGCAGAGGAATATGGACGTATTCGTACTCGATTAGAACGCCGGGGAACACCGATTGGGACAATGGATAACCTGATTGCAGGTCATGCCATGTCACGAGGCCTGACGGTTGTGACGAACAATACGAGAGAGTATGCTCGAATAGACGGACTACAGGTGGAAGACTGGACACGGATGAAGTGAATTGTGCAAAATTATTAAAAAAATGTGAAAAATTACAAAATATTACACATTTTGCACAAAGTTGTGTTATACTATGTCTTGAGGTGGCAGCTCGAAGAGCTGACGGAGCCCTGAAGACCATGAGAATCATGGCATGATTTTATATCATAGAAAAGACGGTATGGAAGTGAGGGGAGTAACATGCAACCGGCTGAAGTATTTCAAGACAACGTGGAGAGCTGGGAAACCTTAATTTTTCTTTACAATTCCGCTTTGAAGGAAGTCGGAACAAAACTGGAAATTTTAAATGACGAGTTCGTACATGTACATAAGTATAATCCAATCGAATATATCAAATCCAGAATCAAATCACCGGAAAGCATCTGCAAGAAATTAAAGCGCAACGGCTTTGAAGTCACTATGGAAAACATGGCAAACAATCTGAACGATATTGCGGGAATACGGATCGTGTGCTCGTTTACATCAGATATTTACCGGATCGCCGAGATGATCGGAAAACAAAATGATCTGACGGTATTGTCGGTCAAGGACTACATCAAGCGTCCGAAAGCGAGCGGTTATAAGAGTTATCACATGCTGGTGACGGTGCCGATCTTTTTAAGTGACCGGGTGGTAGATACGAAGGTGGAGATCCAGATCCGCACCATAGCAATGGACTTCTGGGCCAGCTTAGAGCACAAGATCTATTATAAGTTTGAGGGGAATGCACCGGATTATATCAGTCGCGATCTGAGAGAATGTTCGGACATCGTGTCCATGCTCGACGAGAAGATGCTGCAATTGAATAAGGCAATCTTAGAAGAAAAAGCGAAGATGAAATAAAAAGAAATTGACATCTACAGAAAAAAGCAATCGATATGGATTGCTTTTTTTCTTTATTTATAATAAAATCGTTTTATGTTCAAAGCGAGAAAACGATTGAGAAAATGCAGTTGAACATATTTGCAGAAAATGAAAAGTGGGTGATACAATGTCAGATAAAGCAACAGAGAAAATTCAGGAGTTAGAACAGTCTGTCATCCCGATTGGGGAGCACATTCGAAAAATGGACGATTTTGTCAGCCCTGATGTCTTGTACAAGGAGCTGATTCGTTGTGTGCGCAAATATCATCCGTCAACAGATATCTCTATGATTGAAAAAGCCTTCCACATTGCAGACGATGCCCATAAGGGTCAAGTGCGCAAATCCGGGGAGGCTTATATTATTCATCCACTGTGTGTGGCGATCATTTTAGCAGAGCTGGAGCTGGACAAAGAGACGATCGTAGCCGGTCTTTTGCACGATGTTGTCGAAGATACGGTGATGACAAGTGAACAGATCGCAGAAGAGTTCGGCGACGAGGTTGCTTTGCTGGTGGATGGAGTCACGAAATTGGGACAGCTGTCCTACGACGCTGACAAGGTGGAGATCCAGGCAGAAAATCTGCGAAAGATGTTTCTCGCTATGGCAAAGGATATCCGCGTCATTTTGATCAAGCTGGCTGACCGTCTGCACAATATGCGGACGCTCAAATATATGAAACCGGAGAAGCAGAAGGAGAAGGCGCGTGAGACGATGGATATCTACGCACCGATCGCCCAGCGTCTCGGTATTTCGAAAGTAAAGGTGGAGCTGGATGACCTGTCCCTTCGCTATCTGGAACCGGAAGCCTACTATGATCTGGTGGAAAAGGTAGCCATGCGAAAAGGCGCCAGAGACCAGTATGTCAAGGATCTGGTGGATCAGGTCAAGGAATATATCAAAGAAGGCGGGATCGACGCAACGATCGACGGACGATCCAAACATTTCTTCAGTATTTATAAAAAGATGGTCAATCAGGATAAAACCATCGATCAGATCTATGATCTGTTTGCAATCCGCATTTTAGTCAATGATTTGAAGGACTGTTATGCGGCACTGGGTGTCATCCATGAGAAATACAAGCCGATTCCGGGACGCTTCAAGGACTACATCGCGATGCCGAAACCGAATATGTATCAGTCCCTTCATACGACCCTGATCGGACCGGACGGACGTCCTTTTGAGATCCAGATCCGAACGTATGAGATGCATCGTACCGCGGAATATGGTATCGCTGCGCACTGGAAATACAAGGAAGTTGCCAATGGCAATGCCATGAACGGAGAAGAGGAAAAGCTCAGCTGGCTGCGACAGATTCTGGAGTGGCAGCGGGATATGTCCGACAACAAAGAGTTTGTAAGCCTTTTGAAAAGTGATCTGGATCTGTTTTCGGATACGGTATTCTGTTTTACCCCATCCGGAGATGTCAAAAATCTGCCAAACGGTTCCACACCGGTGGATTTTGCCTATGCCATTCATTCCGCAGTCGGCAACAAGATGATCGGTGCCAAGGTCAACGGAAAGCTGGTTCCGATCGATTACGTCATCCAGAACGGAGACCGCATTGAGATCGTCACCTCGCAGAATTCCAGAGGGCCAAGCCGTGACTGGCTGAACATTGTCAAAAGCTCACAGGCGAAAAATAAGATTAATCAGTGGTTTCGCAGTGAATATAAGGAAGAAAATATCCAAAAAGGCAAGGATCTGTTGGACAAATATTGCAAGTCCAAGGGGATCAACTGGTCGGAGATCAATAAGCCGGAGTATCAGCAAAAGATCCTGCGCAAATACGGTTTCCAGACCTGGGAAAACTGTCTGGCTACCGTGGGTCATGGCGGTTTAAAAGAGAGTCAGATCGCCAATCGCATGTATGAGGAATATCAGAACGATCATCGTCATCAGCTGACGGATGAGGATATCCTCGAACAGATGAATGGAGAAGCTAATATTGATAATAAGCCGAGCCAAATGGTATCCCATAAGTCCAAGAGCGGAATCGTGGTAAAAGGCTTGTACGACATTTCGGTTCATCTGTCAAAATGCTGCAGTCCGGTTCCGGGCGATGAGATCATCGGCTTTGTAACCAGAGGACGGGGCGTGTCGATTCATCGGACGGACTGCATCAATATGGTGAATTTGTCAGAGATAGATAAGGGACGTCTGATTGAGGCAGAATGGAGCGGTGACGAGGCGGATGGACAGACCGGACTTTATCTTGCGGAGATCAAGATCTTCGGCAATAACCGGACCGGACTTCTGGTGGATCTCACGAAAGCATTTACGGAGCGAGGCATCGATATCAATTCGATGCATTCCAAGACCAGCAAACAGGGAGTTGCCACCATTACGATCGGATTTGAGACCAAGGGTAAGGAGCAGGTCAACGGTTTGATTGAAAAATTGCGTCAGATTGAAAGTGTGATTGACATCGAGCGCACGTCAGGCTGATCAGTATTCAATATTATTTGATTGTAAAAGAGTCGCAAGCGGCTCTTTTGGCATCTCATAGGAAATTCTGCGGATTGCCTATGAGAGAAAAGAAAGGATTTCATATGAAAGTAGAACATTATGTAGTAGGCTGGGTAGAGACCAATTGTTATTTTGCGATCAATGAAGCGACAAGTGAATGTATCGTGATCGATCCGGGTGATGACGCAGCGATGCTTGCATCCAAAATCGATGAGAAGGGTTACAAACCTGTCGCTATCCTGCTGACTCACGGACACTTTGATCATGCTACCGGTGCCAATGAGCTGGCAGAAAGATATCACGTCAAGATCTACGTACATGAGGATGATTTTGATCTGATGGCAGATCCACAGCGCAACTGCTGTGGCATGATGGGACGACGTATCGTCAATCGCGCAGATGAAAAACTCCGGGATCGACAGGTATTGCAGCTGGCAGGCTTTGAGATTCAGGTCATCCATACGCCGGGACATACACCGGGCGGTGTGTGCTTTTACTTTGAAAAAGAGGGTGTGCTCTTTGCCGGAGATACCTTGTTTTGTGAATCGGTGGGACGGACGGATTTTCCGGGCGGCAGCAGCTCCACACTGATCCGATCTATTCGGGACCGGCTGTTTGTGCTCCCGGATCTGACGATCGTCTACACCGGACACGGAGAACCGACACAGATTGGAAGCGAGAAAAAATATAACCCATTTGTATAGGAAGAAACTATGATCATCGTAAAGTTAAATGATTCGAATTTCGAATATGATATACATTCTCTGGTGAAAGCATTCTATCCATCAGAGAATGTTTCTGTTTGTGCAGAAGAAAAAGAGCCGACGGAAGCGGTGCGGGCTTTTTTGCAGATGGATACACGGTTTGAGACAGAACAGGCAGCTGCGATGCGGTTTGCCATGTGGGTGTTTGAGCCGGCGTTGGAAGCGGTTGGTTACGGGCAGGTGGTTGCCGCAACCGGACAAAAAGAAGCGGATGCCACGGGAGAGATTCATTTTTCATCCCGTAATCGTCCGGAAATGAAAAATGAACTGAAGAGAGGGCTGTATGGTCTGCTTTCGAAGCTCACCGGGCAGGAGCTGCCGTGGGGAACCCTGACCGGAATTCGTCCGACCAAGATACCGATGCAGCTGCTGCAGCAACAGGCGGGTGACGAGGAGATCACAGCCTATATGAAATCCACCTATCTGGCAAGCGATGAGAAGATCGCACTGGCCATCGATATCGCAAAACGTGAGCATGGACTGTTATCAAAACTGGATTATGAAAACGGATTTAGCCTGTATGTAGGAATTCCGTTTTGCCCGAGTACCTGTCTGTATTGTTCGTTCACTTCCTACCCGTTGGGCATCTGGAGAAAGCGGGTTGATGAATATCTGGATGCGTTGGAAAAAGAACTGGATTACGTCCGAGAAGCATTTGCGGGAAAGAAGCTGAATTCGATCTATATCGGCGGCGGTACGCCGACGACCTTGGAGCCGGAGCAGATGGATCGTCTTTTATCCATGATCGAGTGCCGGTTTGATTTTTCCAATTTGTTAGAATACACCGTGGAGGCCGGACGACCGGACAGCATCACGAGAGAAAAATTGCAGACAATCTACGATCACAAGATCAGCCGCATTTCCGTCAATCCGCAGACGATGAAGCAGGAGACGCTGGATGTGATCGGAAGACATCACACGGTGGAGCAGACCATCGAAAGCTTTCAGCTTGCCAGAGAGATCGGCTTTGACAATATCAATATGGATCTGATTCTTGGTCTTCCGGGGGAGTCGCTATCTGACGTGCAAAGCACAATGGAGGAGATTCAGAAACTGAAACCCGATAATCTGACGGTACATGCCCTGGCACTCAAGCGTGCCGCGCGTCTGAACATCTGTCGTGATCAGTACAAGGATTATAAGATCGAGATCACTCCTGAGACGCAGGCCTGCGCGGCGGCAGCAGCGAAAGAGATGGGCATGGTTCCATATTATATGTACCGCCAGAAAAATATGGCAGGCAATTATGAGAATACCGGTTATGGTCTGCCGGGAAAAGAGGGAATTTACAACATTCTCATCATGGAGGAAGTGCAGACTATCGTCGCCTGCGGTGCGGGAACCGTGACGAAGCGGGTCTATTCGGACGGTCGGATCGAGCGGTGCGATAACGTCAAGGATGTGGGACTCTATATCGAGAAAATCGACGAGATGATCGAGCGAAAACGGAGACTTTTTGAGGAAATGGTGTCAGACACTGTGAACTTTCTGTGACGAATTGAAGACCTTATTAGAAACACAAAAAAACAATCGTAAAAATTTACGATTGTTTTTTTGTGTATTTTTTAATATTGAGTCGCAAAACATTGTAACTTGGAGAGGGATTGCCTTCGAAAATGTTTGCTTTAACCATATAGAACAAATTAAGAAAGCACTGGGAATTAATGGTGTCAGTACAACTCAGTCCGCTTGGTCTAAACGTAAGGGCGACGAATCAGGGACTCAGATGGATATGCTGATTGAGAGAAAAGATAACATTGTAAATATGTGTGAAATAAAGTTTTATGGGACAGAATTTACTGTTGATAAGAATTACGATAAAATTTTGCGAAATAGAATGACATTGCTTTCAGAAGAAATACCTTCTAAGATGGCAATTCATAGCACGTTGATTACCACATATGGGCTGAAATATAACGAATATAGTGGTGCATTTGTCAATGTGATTGATATGGATGCGTTATTTGATTAGGTTCTATAATCAGCCAGCGGATGATTATGTTGCTGTTTCGTGGCTGATTATAAAGAGAAAGGGACGTTTCTTCTGTCTCGGTCATCGACATGAGAATCTGGATGACACTGTCGCTTGAGGACATTTTAGGTTCGATTGGGGCAACAGCCCACATTCCTTGAGCATATTTGTGTATGATGAATACAAACTGGGCGACTTTATGCAACACCCACGTCTATCCATCCTGTGCAAACAGGCTGAGATAGATCAGCATAATAAAATATGTGAAAGGGATGAGATACTATGAGAAAAAGATTTTGGGGTTTACTGGTGACATTGTGTATGGTGCTGGGACTGATGCCGGTGGTAGCGCAGCCAGTTACGGTTGAGGCAGCTCCGGTACAAACAGTTAAAATCGGAACGGTTGAATTAAATAGTACGAACAAATACTATCATAATGGAGCTGGTGGAGCACAAGGTACGGCAGATACGACTGCAGAGGGTGCCAATGCTATATTTGATGCAACTACCGGTACATTGACCTTAAATGGGTTGAATATTAATACAAATCAACCGGGTATCTGGTGGACATACAATAATAATGGTGCCCATGATTTAACGGTTGTACTTAACAATGGTACTATAAATACGATACAAAATACTACTGGAAGTGGCATATTAGGTGAAAGTGGGTATAGTGATGATGGTCCCTCACTGACCGTTACAGGAAGCGGAATATTGAATGTAACAGGGGAAACATGTGGAATTTGGGTTTGGAAAAACATTACTATATGTGATAGTGTAACGGTCACAGCTACCGGTGAGACTAAATATGGTATTTGCAATAATGATTCATATGGAAAAATTACTATAAAAGATTCGGCGGTGGTTAATGCTTCTGGAGGAAAATATGGAATCGGTTATGATAACGAATATTTTAATATTCCTGTCATTCAGGGCGGCACGGTGACACTGACCGGTGGAACGGCAGCGGTAAGAGTGAAAACAGAGGGCATGACAGGGAATTCTCCCAATCTGAATGGATATCCAAGTGGTTGCAAAGTCACGGTTGGAGAAAGTGCCGGAAGCAGTGTAGAGTGGAATATGAATAATAGCCTACATGATAACAAATATATTAAAATTGAACCGGTAGGTCATACCCATAGTTGGAGTACTAGTTGGAGCACGGATGCAACATATCACTGGCATGAATGTGAACATTATGGTTGTGATAAAACAGAAACTAGTAGCAAAGATAGTTATGGCGCCCATGCATATAACAACGGTTCAAATACATGCAATACCTGTGGCTATACTCTAACACCGGCTACATTAATCGCCAGCGTGGCTATTACGATCACAGCACCTACAGGTGGGGATGCGCTTGCTACAAAAGCTTCTGTGAGTGCTACCGGCGTCTCTTCAACAAATCCCGATATTACATGGAAGAGTGGTGATACACCGGTATCCGGAAAGGCTGGGTATGACACGGCATACACTGCTAGTGTGACACTTGCAGCGGATAGCGGATACGCATTTGCATCCGGTGTTACTGCAACGATAAATACCAATCAGTCAGCTACTGTTACCTCGAATTTGGATGGTACCATCACGGTAAGTTATACCTTTCCTGTTACCGGAACAACGAATTTATCTTCTATTACAAGCCCGCAGAATATTACCGGTGTGGCAAACGGAACAGCAAAAACAGCGACAGCACTGGGATTGCCTGCCGTTGTTACGATTGATACGACCGATTCCAAATCCTCAACGGCAACGGTGACATGGGATCTGGAGAATCTTGCAAGTGGAAGCTATGATCCGTCCGTTCGTACAGCCCAGACATTTACGGTAAAGGGAATAGTGACACTTCCGACTGGAATTGGAAACTCAGGTGGTGTAAGTTTAAATGTAGTGATTCAGGTGACTGTCAATGCGGCGGGCAGTTCCGGTGGCGGCAGTAGTAGCAGTTCCGGCAGCAGCTCCTCTTCATCTACCACTGACAAGGATAGCGGTACCAAGACACAGACCACTACATTGTCGGACGGAACGAAAGTGGAGACCACCACAAAGACAGATGCAACCACTGGAACAACAACCGTAGAAGAGAAGAAGACTGCCCCGGATGGCACGGTCACCGAGACAAAGACCGAGACGAAGAAGGACGGCTCCTCTACAGAGAACTTGAAGGAGACCAGAACAGACGGTTCAACAACAGAAACAACCAAGACAGTAGATAGCGAAGGAACCGCACAGAGTACGATTGTTGACAAAGATGCTGCTACGGGAGAGGAATTTACTGTCACAAAGACCGAGTCAAAGGAAGGACAGGTAAGCTCTGTCCTGGCGACACTGAAAACGGAGGAAGCTGCTGTCACAAAAGCCAAAGCAGACAGAGCGGAAGCCCTTGCCAATATGAAAAATATTCCGTTCCGGGTAAAAGTGTTCGATGAAAACGGGAAACTTGATTATAAGGTCAGAGTGAATACAGCAGATGTCAAAGCGAACACCACATTGTATGTTTACAAGTACGATGCCAAGACAAAGACACACAATATGGTAGAATCGGAATATCAGAAAATAAGCTCAGACGAGAATGCAAACATTTTCTGCGACTTTGAGAAACTGACTGCTACACAGAGATATGAGTTTGTGGCACAGGACAGAGCAGATCGAATCGATAAAAAGATTCTTGCAACCGTAAAGGCAAAGACTGCCAAAAAGAGTGTCAAAGAGAACCGGACAACGACATTCAAAATGGATGAGAAGCTTAATATGGACAATGTAAGCTCCATCAAGTATGCAACGGCTAATAAAAAGATCGCAACGGTAAGCAAATCCGGAAAGATCACAGCCAAAAACATCGGAACGGTTGTAATCAAAGCAACTGTCACATTGCTGAACGGAAAAACAAAGACGGTTCGTATGACGATCAAAGTAGTAATATAAAAGAGATTGATAATCAGCCACGAAATGTATAAAATTACATTATGTGGCTGATTATTTTTATTTGATTAGATTCTATAATCAGCCACCGAATTATTGTGGCACTGTTTCGTGGCTGATTATAAAGCAAAAGAGACGTTTGATTGCTGATTGATAATAGTGTGGTAAGATGGCATTAGAAAAATACAAAAGTGAGGACGATTATGAATCCGGATAAAAAAGTCAGGCGAGTGCAGAGCTTATTATATACAAGCGGCGTAGGGGTCATTTTATTTTCCATATGGACAGGACTAAGAGGAATTGAGGGTTTGTTTGAAGTCTGGAGTGAACTGCGCCGGGAATATGGCACAGAAATGGAAAATGCTGTCATAAGTATGATTCTATGTCTGTTCATTTTGGCGATAATGATGTTTTTTACTTTTCTGTACATCTATATTGGAAAAACAGCAATCGATGTCAGCTGCGGAAAGAAAAAGGGGAATCTGTATCTTGTTTTATCGGTACTGTTAAATATCATTTCCTGGTCATTATATATTTCGCAATTTACGCATGGAGAAATGTTTGAAGTAAAGACACTGGTTTACATCATGATCGATATCACGTCAAACATCATCCTGATAGAAGTAATTGTTTTTTCCTTCTTGCTGAAAAAGATGAGGTGAAATTATGCAGGAAGATTTTCATTATTATGCGACGTATTGTGCAGCCTATATTGCAGGATACTCACATGAAGAAAGCTTGGAAATTGCATACAGTGCACAATTTGTTGACTGTTGTTCTGCTACGCTGCTAAAGAAAAATCATGCACCGTTATCAGCAGCCACGACACAACTGCAAAGTGAACTGATGGAAGCGAGAACGGACTTGATCGGCTTGCAGAATATCACCAGGATCTGGTCGTCCTTTCACTTTCTGCCTTATGATCTATATGCGCCTGTCAAGGCTCTTTCCGTTACATACAGAAGCAAATACAGACTGATCTGTAAACCCAATGGGGATCTGATCGTCAGAACCGTGAAGCTTGCAAAGGACAGAGATTTGGAACGCGTAGGATTAGCGATGCACGTTCTGGCGGATACCTGGGCACATGCCTATTTTGCGGGCACACCGTCCCAGGTGATCAATAATACGGATTTTGAGTTTTACGAAGTGCTGGGTGAAGACGAAGCTTCGTTGGCGGAACGGCATGTGACGTTTCATCATAATCCTGTGGGTACTGACAATCCGGAAAAGGGAATCTACATCAACAGCATGAATGATGGCAGTGAAAATTCAGTGATGAATCTTGGGCATGGACGTGCGGGACATTTGCCTGATTATAGCTTTATACATTACAAATATCAGCCTGCCTGGGGAAATTATGATGTGATTGATAAAAATAACCCCGAAGATTATAAAAAGGCATTTTTTCAAATGATCTATGCGATGAAATATCTTCGGGGAGAAGTGGAAACATTTGAAAAAGCAACGTATGATTTTGATGCGATCCTGTCCTGGGAAGATCGCATTGATACGATCTTGAGGAAACGTCAGCTGATTGCTTGCGAGGATTGGAAAGCATTTGGGGAAGAATTATCCGGATGTGAAGTGATTCCTTTTGATATCAATCAATATCAGAAGGAATATGGAGATGCTTCGCAGGCGAACAGAGACGATACTTCGTTCGGAAGATTTATCATTGCAGCAATGCGGCAGAAAAGTATGGTTACAAACGCGATTTTTGAATCCGGAAACATGATTGCCGGTTTTTCCGTTGATTACCTGAAAAAAGGCTTCAAAGGTATGAAGGATTTCAAGATCATGGCAAAAAATGTGAGAAACGAATGAAAAGAGAGATTGCAGATGAGTAAATTAAGCAGGATAAAGAATATTATAATTGGAATCGTAGTCATTGTGATGAGTGTTGGTATGCTTCTATTTCCAAGTACAGGATATTATATGGCAACGCTCATACTCGGAGTCGCGTTACTGATCAGCGGAATCAAACAGTTTCTTTATTTCTTTTCTATGGGAATACATATGATTGGTGGGAAAGTGATCCTTTATCGGGCCCTGATCACCATAGACCTGAGCTTTTTTATTTTATCGATCAAAGGAATCGGCCAGAGATATATGATGGTGTATTTCATCATTTATTATTTTTTTGCCGGTATGATTATTATGTTCAGAGCTTATGAGTCACGGAAAGCAGCAGCCGGATTTTGGAAGTGGAAGCTTGTAAATGGAATCATAAAAGTGACGGTGGCGATTCTGTGTATCATTTATAATAATTCAGAAGACGTGATGCTCTATCTGATGTGCTTTGGATTAATTATTTCAGCACTGACGAGAATCGGTATGGCGTTAAAAAAGACGGCAATTATTTACATACAATAGAGTGGTGTCAAATAGAACGGTGTCAGACACTGTGAACAAATAATAAGCCTCGCCCCGTTGGGGAGAGGTGTCATGCGAAGCATGACGGAGAGAGGATTTTATAAAAATTTAATATTTTAAACTATTGAGGTTGCTTTGCGTAGGTGTTAAAATCTGTGCAAAGCAATTTTTCATTAAACAAAAAATCTAATATTTCAAAGTATATTTCAAAAGTGATTTTATGGAATTCTTGCTTTTAAAACCAATCACACATATGTTAAGCAGGAGTCCCTAAAAGCGACCCCTGAGAAGGAGAATTTTATCTCAGTTTGAGAAAATCAAACTGAGATAAAAGCCACCGGCGGATTGCAGGAATGCGCAGATGAGAATGTCAGCAAAGCTGACACGCATTCCGCAGCAAGAACGCTGAGGCGTTCTTGAATTTTGAAGAAAGACATCACATGGTCTTCGTACTTTGAAGACGAGGAGCGATTTGCGGATTTTGTAAATTGCTTTGGCTGTAATGGTGTACAGTATGTGCAGGAAAAGGATGTACATACTGAGGACACAAAAGGATCTTTCATGGTTCAAAAGGATGCGTTTTCCAAAATGCGGGATGTAGTTCGTCGCGTAGTGTTTGGTGTGAATTTTTGCATTATCGGAATTGAGAATCAGGAAGTCATCGACTATGCGTACCCACTCCGGGAACTGACCTACACGGTAGCAAATTATGAGAAGCAGCGCCGTAAGATTGCAAGAAAAGTCAAAAAGTTACCACAATCAATGCTTCAAAGATCGGAATACTTTTATCGTTTCCGGAAAACAGACCGGCTAAAACCAACGATTACTTTTTTATTGTATTCCGGATTGGAAGAATGGGACGGAAGTACGGATTTGCAGGGAATGCTGGATCTGACGCAGTTACCCGAGGATTTAAGGGATAAGGTACAGAATTATCGGGTGAATTTGATAGAAATACGAAAGCTGAGTGAGGAACAGATCAGCGAATTAAAGACAGATTTAAAACAGGTGTTACAATTTATCAAATGTTCGCAGGATAAGACAGCGATTCGAACATTGCTACAAAATGATACATCCTATCAAAAAGTAGAAAAAGATGCATATCTGGTGATGAGCCAGTATACGCATTCAGAACAATTATTACAAGAGGCAGACGTACAGGAAGAAGGAGGATATGTAAATATGTGCAAGGCGATTGATGATATATATGAGGATGGTGTTCTTGAGGGACAAATGCGTGGCAGAGCCCAAGGACGTGAAGAGGGACGTGCCGAGGGCAGAAATGAGCTGATCATAAAAATGCTTGGCAAAGGAAAAACAGTCGAAGAGATTGCAGACATCTGCGATTTGGAGTACGACAAGGTACAGCAGATACAGGAAATATATTTGATGAAGTTGTAAAAAGCCCCAAGGTGTCAGCCCCATAGTAAAGTTGTACAATACAATAAAACCAAAAATAAAACATCTGCCCTATGAGCAGCCAAAACAATCCATTTCGGCGTGTTTTGGCTTGACGGCAAGAGAAACGGAATATGGGGGAGCATGAATTGACGAAGGAAGAACAGATTGCATACAGGCATGAGCAGGATTCACAGGGGCACGAAGCCGGCGATCGCCTGATCCGGCGGGCCTGCGATTGTTTAAAACAGGTTTTCGGCGGCTATGGGTTGTTCCGGATCGGTGGAGATGAACTGCTGGCGTTGTGCCCCGGCATCACAGAGAAGGAACTGAACGGAAAGGTCGACGTATTAAAGCAGAGTATGCCCAAGCATGAAGTGTTGATGGCAGTCGGGACTGTGTGGTGCGCGGATAGTAAAAACGGGATCGACCGCCTGTTATCTGAGGCAGACCGATTGATGTATGAGGATAAAGCGGCGTATTATGCGTCGCTGTGCTGATTGCACCAATTTTTCGATTCAAGGATGGTGTCTGACACCATTTTGTGTCACTGTCAAAAAATAATATATGTTTGACATAAATCGGAAGCGGTGTTATTATAATACTACAAAAAGGGGCTACCGATGACGGTTCGCCTGATTATTATGTTAAGTTATGCAAATAACCGCTCATGTTTTCTCAGGACGATGGGCGGTTATTTTTGCGTCTTGGAATCATGCTTACCATGCATGTAACCAAGACTATAAAAAGTCGCACACAATGCAAGCACTGCAATCAGGTCACTAATGGTTAGCATAGCTATTCACTCCTTTCGACAGATTTCCCTCAAGAAATAGATCTATGTAATCGGAGCTACATTCTACTCTCCGCAAAAAGCGAACCGCCATTTAATTGTCAACATGTGGTAGCACCCGTATTTATTATATCGAACATACATTCTGAATGTCAAGCAACTTCCTGGATTTTAGAAATTTTTAATATTTAGAACATTCTTGAAAAATACAACGGACATCTATCTTCAAGAAAACAAAGGAAGGTGAGGAAATCATGTGCAGAGCGATTGTAAACAGGTGGTGTCTGACACCATTTTGTCGATGAACTACCTGCTCGGATATTTTTTGTCCGTCTTTTGTCCGTCTTTTTTTGATAATATAAACGAACAAGGGCGGTGACGGACCCTGTGAACAGACACCGTCACTATTGGTGGAGTGAAATCCAGCTGGCAAGGAGGATGATAAATATGAAAAAGAATGGATTTTTGATTCGGTTCATTAGTGTAATGCTTTGTATCACGATGATCTTATCGATGGATGTACAAACAGTTTCTGCAATGATCGCGGCTTGCGAAGGAACGGATATTGCAGTCTGTGAGGTGCAGGAAGGAGATGCGCTCTACGAGCAGTATCTGTCAACACTGTTTTATGGAAAGCCCACGAAGAACCGCCTGCGCAGCTTATCTTATTTCAGTAGCACACTGAATGAACATGAGCGGATGCTGTATCTGGCATTGAAGGAACAGATCGAGAAGGTAGCTGCCGGAGAGATCACCAATACGGAGTTTACGATCGAGGATGCGGACTATCTGAGATTTACCCCGGAGGAGCTGGGGCTGGAATCGATCTCCAAGGACAACCGTGACGATTGGGTGGCAGCCATAGAGGAACAGATCGATTATGCGAAAATATGGCATAATCTGCTGGCGGACTGCCCCTATGATCTGTACTGGCATGATAAGACAAAGGGCATTTCTCTTAACGACTATGTGTACAAATATTATTCGACCGGCACAGGTGTGCGGATCAAGACATTTACGATTCGGTTTGAGGTGGATACGAAATATGCGGCGACAGGGGACGATGGAAATCCTCTGCCATATCAGACGAATCTGCGTGATTCTGAAAATCTGCAGCGGGCCGTGGCGGCTGCAGATAATGCCGAAAAGATTGTCGAGGAAAATAAGAACGAGACCGACTACAACAAGCTTTATAATTATATGACCAAGATCTGTGAGCTCAACACCTACAATGATGATGCCGCTGCGGAGAAGCCGGAGGTCATGGAACAAGAAGGAATGGCTCCCTGGCAGTTGATCTATGTGTTTGACGGTGATCCGAATACGAATGTGGTGTGTGAGGGATACGCGAAGGCATTTTCCTATCTCTGTGATCTGACTGCGTTTGACAGTTTGGATATCGAGTGCTACATCGTGAACGGTCCGATGGACGGCGGGACCGGAGGCGGTGGCGGTCATATGTGGAATGTGGTCACGATGGATGACAAGAAAAATTATCTGGTGGATGTGACAAACTGTGATGATGATTCAGTGGGTGCACCGGATCTGCTGTTTCTGGCAGCGCTTCCGGGCAGTGCGGATACGCTGTATACGTTTACCACCGAGGACGGTGACGAGACGACGTTCGCCTATTATCCGGCGATGCAGAAGCTGTACGGCACCGGCGAGGACAGCATTCTGACACTGGCAGAGACAAAGACATGCACGGTATATCAGCCCAAGGATGATCCGGCGGTAAGCGTCACCATCGGGGATGATACAACAGATTATGCCAATATCCGTCAGGCAATGGATGCGGCAGACGGGGAAACGGCAACGATCAAGCTGTTACAGGATGTCAGTACGACGGGCGTGGAGTTGGACGGAGACATTACCATTGATCTGAATGGTCACACCTGGACGAACTGGGAAGGAGATATGGACTTTGAAAAACTGACGATCACGGATAGTTCTTCTGCCCAATTGGAAAAAGAGGGAAGTCTGATCATGCCGTCCGATCAATCCGATCCGATGCTGAATGTTCTGACGGAGTACACGCAAGATGGTGGAATTGTGCTTGCACAGGTCCTATTGTTGGAAGGCTGCAAGGCCTATATTTCCGATGGATATCTGGAAGGGCTGTTTGTGATGGATGGCACAGACGTGCTTCTGACCGGTGGCGCATTTGAGGAAATCATGACAGCGGAGACGCAAACGCTGGGCGATCTGCTTGGTGTCGACTATGCGTATGCAACGTTTGAAAACTGGACGACAGAGAGCACTGGCTGGATGCTCGGGGATGAGGTATTGAATGGCACGGCGGCAACCTATGTAGTTGTCAGGGAAGCACCGATCCAATCAGTGAATGTGTCCGGTGATACGGAGATTGGGGAAAGCGGCTCAACGACGCTCACGGCAAAGGCAAAGCTCCCTGAGGAGATTACGGGCGATGTCAGCTATCAATGGGAGAGCGTGTCCGAAGATGGAACTACAATATCGAAAGTAGGAACCGGACAGACGCTGGCGCTTTCCAATCAGCAAAAGGGCAGTCATCAGTATCGATTGACGGCAACACTGGGCAATTACGCAGTGACAAAGTATGTGACGGTATCGGTGGGATTGAAAACCTGCTCCATTTCGCTTCAAGAGGGAAAGTATCAGACGACATATACCTATGGTCAAACAGTAACGACACCGACCGAGGATAAATATACTGTAAAAGGAAGCGACGAGGCAAATAAGCCGAACGTCAGCTTCGCATGGTATCAGGGAGATTTTACGACTGCAAGCGCAGCACTTCCGGAAAATAAGAAGCTGGCTGAAGACAAAAAACCGACGGCGGTTGGTTCCTATACATTGGTTGTCACTGCTTCCGGTGGCAACTATGCCCCGGCAGAATGTCGGACGCTTGTTACGATTGAAAAGGCTGACTTAAGTGACCAGCAGCTTACCAAGCTGGTGACTGTTCCGACTGGAAAAACCTATGACCGTGCGGCATGCAAGGCGGTATTAAACAATACAAATAAAATATCCGGCGCAGGAACAGCAACGATCTTCTATGCTGCGGCAGGAAGTACTGCATATACCAAGACAGCACCGATCGCTGCAGGAAGCTACGATGTATTCGTGGATGTGGCAGAGGGAACCTGCTACAAGCTTGTTACCAAAAAGAAGATCGGGTCATTTACAATTGACAAGGCAGACCCGACGATCGTGCTCGGCAATCTGACACAGACACAGGGAAAAGTGTCGGCAGTGACGGCAGAGATCGCGCCGGAAAGCACAGATGCCAAAGCCACAGTTGAATATAATGTGAAGGATGCAGTGTCCGGTGTGGATCACTGGACAACCGAGCAACCTACGGAAGTCGGCAGCTATGAGGTGCGCGCATGGCTGGCTTTCGCAAATGCAGGAAATAATCTGGTAGGTTACGCGGACTATGCCACTGCTCAGGCAGCCGGAAAGGCTGTGACAGGCACACTAACGATCAAGAAAAAGCCGGATGCTGCGGACAGTGCTGCATCCGAGGAAACACCGCCGCGCAAGCCGGAAGGCTCATCGGGTGGGCCTGCCACGGATACAGGAAGTACATCCGGTGATCCGGCCCCGGAGAAAAAAGAGGAGAGCACCGCTGATAAATCACCGGCTGCTACCCAGACGGTTGAGGTGGATACGGATGAGGCAGCTGCTGTAGTGGTTACGATCAAGACCTCGGCAGACGGAGAGAAGACCGCAAAAGCGGCTGTCACCAAAGAGATTTCGGGAACAAAGACCGTCATTTCCGCAAATCTGACAGATCAGATCACAAAGGCAGCAGGAACCGATGACGTGACGGTTACGACGACAGTGAAAAATGAAGCGGGAAAGACGCTTTACAAGGTGCGGGTCAACACGTCTGATTTGGAAGCCGGAAACAAGCTGTACATCTATCAGAAAAAAAGCGACGGCAGCTATGTGATGGTGAATGCGAAGAAATATACCGTAAACAAGTCGGGAGCCGTAGCCGTCTCCATGGACAAAAAAGCGACTTACGAGCTGGTCAACGCGGCGGAGGCAGATACGATCAATCGTCAGATTCTCGCAGCGGTCAAGCCGGCGGCAAAGAGCAGGACGTTATCGGTTGGAAAAACGTTCCGCTTTGCATTGGCAAAAGGACTTGACCCGGCAAATGTGAAGACGATTACCTACAAGACAAGTGATGCTTCCACAGCCACGGTATCCAAAAACGGAACGGTCAGGACCAAATCGAAAGGAACCGTGGTGATCAAGGCAATCGTCACACTCAAAAACGGTACAACAAAGACCGTAAAAATGAAAGTAAAAGGGAAATAAAAATTATTTTTTTTAGAAAAAAGTGGTGTTTGTGTCCGCCTTTTGTCTGTCTTTGTGTGTTAAAACGGAGAAAACGAATAATGCATATGGGGAATTTCTGTTTTGAAATGGAGCATCTATACATTGACAGAAAGAGAGGGCCTTGTAATGAGAGATAGAAAAAGAAAAGGAATGTTTACAAAACGGGCGATCAGCGGTGTAATGGCACTTGTGATGGTGCTTTCCGCACCGGCTGTATGGCAGGAAACGATCACGGCGTATGGAGCTGGTGGAAATACAGACCAGATCACAGTAACAGTGGATGAGGATAGTCCATATGTAGCAACGCAGATCAAGAATGGAAATTTTGAGGAGATACCTTGGCAAAACTATGTTCATGGCGGAAATTCATATATGTCATATGCGGGCATGAATAGTTCGATAAATAGTGCAATTGAGTATTCAATTCCAAATGATATTGGTGGAGGTTGGAATACAACAGAGATTAAGCCGTATAAAGGCAATTTATTTGAGGTTTGGCCATCTAATAATCCACTTGATTCGAAGGAAGACAAGAATCGTTTTACACAAAACGGAGCCCAATTTATTGAAATGAATACAACCAATCCGGCATGTTTATATCAGGATCTGGCGACGCAGGGTGGAGATGTGATCAAATGGACATTACAGCATGCAGCTAGAAACAATTTGGGGTTTCAGGAACAAAGAATGTATGTAACAATCGGAGCACCTGAGAGAAGGGAGAATGGTGAAATCATTGCTGCTACAGGTGTAGGTGTTGTTGATGAGGCGAATAATACGATTGATGATCAGATCGATACAAAAATTCAGAATAACGGTAAGGCAGAATATCGTTATTCTGATGGTTCGTTTGTTGCATTAGGAAGTACGGCCTATGCGAATCCGGATGAACTGACGGGCTTGTCTGTAATGAAAACCGATAAGAACTGGCATAATGTTGCCGGTATTTACATTGTTCCGGAGGGACAGGATGTGACGCGATTTGCCTTTTGTGCGGATGCGACATCTAAGAAGGATGGAGATGTAGCAAAAGATCTTTCCGGCGGAAACTTCCTCGACAATATCACCTTCTCCACGCTGATCGGAAGTATCACGGCGACGAAACAGGCAGATGGAGATGTTGATATTAAAGGATATTGGGGAGATGAAGACACAGATAAGAAGTTAATAGTAAAAATAGGCAGTGAAGAACATGAGATAGATATGACCGGTGTCAGCAAAAAGAATTTTGTGATCAATGTACCGGAAAGTATCATTGAAGCAGCCGGGGCAAGCGATGTTGAGGTCTATCATGAAGATTACCGGACGGCAACGACAACGGTTGCGATCAAGCATGAACATGAATGGAATTATGCAGCCGGAAACAGCGGAAATTCCGGGAAGCTGTACGCATATTGTTCAAACACGGTTGAACCGTTATGCTCATGGAACGGAGCGGAACATAAGCTGGCACTTACACTGACTGCTCCTGATGCGACATATACCGGTGAACCATACACCGGGGCATCCATCAACAACGACGAGAAGCTTGTATGGGAAGCCGCTGGTCTGCCTGTGCCGAAGATCATGTACGCAGGAACGGATAGCACTGCCTATGGACCCGCTGAAACAGCGCCTACAGATGAGGGAAGCTATGAGGCAAGTATTACAGTGGACGATAAAACGACAAAAGTACCATTTAATATTTCTAGGAAAGACATTGCCGGATCGGATATCACAGTCACGATCGATCCGCAGAACTATACACATGACGGAGTTGAAAAGGAACCTTCAATTATAGTCAAAGATGGAGAAACAACCTTGGTAAGCGGTACGGATTATACGATATCCGGTGCTGAGACTGGTTCCACAGTTGGGGAATATGTGATCACCGTCACAGGTGCAGGCAAGTATAAAGGTACAGTCCATAAGACATGGGAGATCATACCTGCCGATATAACGAACTTCGAAAAGTATGAGTACAGTGGTATTTATGACGGAAATCCGCATTGTTCAACCGTATCTGCGATTGTCTCGGAAGGTGCTGAGATCACTTACAGTACGTCTGAAGAGGGCGATTATGGTGTGAATCCGCCTGAATTTACAGAAGTCGGCACGTATACAGTGTATTATAAAATTGCAAAAGACACGGACACTTTACTTTCCGGCACGCTGACCGTCACCATCATAGCAAAGCCACAGTATCAGATTATTCTGGAAAATGACGGTAACGGAACGGCATCGGCTGCCGTAGCGGGAGCCACTGTCACATCCACAGAGGGCGGAAATCAAGTAACCCTTACGGCGACACCGAATTCCGGTTATCAGTTGAAACAGTGGAGCGTATTAGCGGGAGATATTATCCTGACGGGCAATCAGTTTACGATGCCCGACACATCTGTCACCATAAAGGCAGAGTTTGAAGTGATTCAAGGTGGCGGTAATGAATCGGGCGGTGGAAATCAACCCGACCCCGGCAGCAGTTCCGGCAGCGGAGGTACACCGACAACCCCGAGTGAGCCGGTGGCACCGATAGAGAACTTCGAGATTCCGGTAAAAAATGAAAACACGGTCAAAGTGGAGGCAGAGATTAAGAGCGGTACGGCAAATGTATCCGAGATCACAACCAAGACGATTGAGAACGTGGTAAACAGCAAGGATGCACAGTCCAAAGTAGATACCATCACCATTGATCTTTCCGGTGCAAAGCAGGAAGTAACCGGTGTCACATTAAGCAAGGAATCAGTGAAGACACTGGCCGAGACAACTGCGCAGAAAGACAACGGAATAGAGACAGCGACCATTGAGCTGTCGAAAGCAACTGTCGAGCTGGATCAAAAGACACTGGCAACCCTTGTGGAGCAGGCAAAAGGAGAACAGATCGAGCTTGTCGTAGCAGATAAGGATCAGAAAAAACTGAACAGCGCACAGCAGACCTCACTGAGTCAATGTCAGGTGGCAAACACCTTTGAAGCATATTTTACCAGTGGCGGTCAGCGTATCCACGATTTCAAAGGCGGAAAGGCAGTTGTTTCCATCGACTTTACGCCGGAGGCAGGAAAAGACACCAGCTTTTATCATCTGGTTTATGTTGCAGATAACGGAGAGATGACCCGTTACAAGACAAAGTACGAAAAGCGCAAGCTGATGTTTACGACGACGCACTTTTCGGACTATGCGGTCATCTATGACATCACAGAAAAGAACGAGACCGATGAGCAGCAGGAAGAGGAAAAGGGCGAGACAGAAGCAGACAGTTCTGATACGGATCGCAGCGTAACGATGGATACCACCTATGCAAAGCTGCGGCTTCGCGTGCCAAAGAGTACGAAAACTGCAAATATGCTGAAATGGAACAAAGTCGCTGACGCGGACGGCTATGTCATTTACGGAAACCTTTGTAATACAAAGGGCAAGACCTATCAGCAGAAAGTTCTGGTGACGATCAAGGACAATGCCACAACCGCATGGATCGATAAGAACCTTGCTACAGGCGTATATTACAAGTATTCCATCAAAGCCTACAAGCTGATAGATGGCAAAAAGGTATGGATTGCCAAATCCAAAGTCGTACATTCTACCACCGCCGGTGGCAAATACGGCAATGCCACGTCCGTCAAGGTCAACAAGACAGCTGTCACTCTGGAAGTGGGCAAGACCTTTACCATCAAGGCAGAGCAGATCGTAAAAGATCTGCCGATCAAAAAGCACGTGGTGATCAAGTATGAGAGCAGCAACAGTAAAGTCGCATCCGTGACAGGCAAGGGTGTGATCAAGGCCAAAAAGAAAGGCAGTTGCTACATTTACGTATATGCGCAGAACGGTATGTATCAGAGAGTCAAAGTCACTGTGAAATAAAAGTTTTATTTTAAAGGAAAAACTGCTATACTAATGCAAGAGTGTTGGTATGGCAGTTTTTTGCTGGGTATGAATGGGTGTCAGACACCATTTGAAAGGAGAAAAAAATGGATATTAATGATTTAGTAGAGATTAACGACTGTCCGCTTTGTGAAGGCGGCGCATTACTGGAAGAAGAAAATGGATGTGGCTATTATGTCATGTGCTTGGAATGCGGCTGTCATTCCGTGACGATCGATTTTCATTCAGAGGAAGAGCGTCTGGATGCGGCAAAACGCACCGCGTTGCTTTGGAACACAGGAAAAGTCATTTCCAGCAGTCCGGGAGAATAAAATGTGCGCTGTGAGG
>JALEJB010000153.1 GCA_022768825.1 Lachnospiraceae bacterium | reverse complement strand
TTTGAGGTAATCATCGTCATACATGCTGTAGTCCGGTACAATCTGTGCCGCTTTTCCACAGTGCGGGCAGTATACATTATCCGGCTGTAATTCCTTACCGCAATAAATACATTTCATCAATCAATCCCCTTATATGATCTACGCTTCTGCCATTAATCCATGAACGCTTCCACACAGTTATTCATCAGCATGGCAATGGTCATAGGACCAACACCACCCGGAACCGGTGTGATATAAGATGCCTTCGGCTCTACGGAATCAAAATCCACGTCTCCGCAGAGTTTATTGTTTTCATTTCTGTGGATTCCCACATCAATGACAACGGCCCCCTCCTTCACGTAATCAGCATTGATAAATTTCGGTTTTCCAATGGCAACGATCAGAATATCCGCTTCTTTGCAAATCTCTTTTAAGTTTTTCGTACGGGAATGGCAGATTGTCACCGTTGCGTTTTCCTGCAGCATCAATAGTGCCATCGGCTTTCCTACGATATTACTTCTGCCGACGACCACGCAATGTTTACCCTCGATCGCAATATCCGAACGTTTCAAGAGCTGGATCACACCTGCCGGAGTACATGACACAAAGCCTTCCTGACCGACAACCAAAGCTCCCACATTTTGGGTGTGAAATCCGTCCACATCCTTTTGCGGTGCGATCGCACGTATGATCTTGTTCTCATCCATGTGTGCCGGAACCGGAAGCTGGCAGAGTATGCCGTTGATCGTATTGTCCTCGTTCAATTTTTCAATGATACCCAACAGTTCCTCTTCGGTCGTCTCTTCCGGCAATTCATAGCTCACGGAACGAATGCCGATATACTCACAGGCTTTCTTCTTGTTTCGGACATACACACTGGAAGCCGGGTCCGCGCCCACCTGAATGACAGCTAAAGCACCTTCGATGCCCTGCTCCTTCAACCGGGCGACGGTCTCTTTTAATTCATCCTTGATATCTGTCGAAATCTGTTTTCCATCAATTAATAATGCCATAATTCTCTCCCTATAATCCTTCCTCTAACATATTTTCAAATTGCTCCGGACTAACTAGAATCTGTCTTGGTTTGGTACCTTCTTCCGGTCCTACCACACCGGCTTCCTCTAACTGATCCATGATCCGGGCTGCCCGGTTAAAACCAATCTTAAAATATCTCTGCAGCATACCGATGGATGCCTTGTCCTTATCCAGCAAAAGCTTTGCCGCATCTACAAAATAGGCATCTCTGCCATCACCGGTTCCGCCGGCATTTGTCTCTGCCGCTGCGCTTGTCTTTCCGGTTCCTTCCGAGATCTTCGCCATCTTTTCCTCTACCGAAGAATCATATGTAACCGCTCCGTAGCTATTGGAAATAAACGCAACCACATCCGCCACTTCCTTATCGGAAACAAAAGCCCCCTGTACACGCAAAGGCTTGTTCAGACCCTGCGGATAAAATAACATATCTCCTTTTCCCAGCAGCTTTTCTGCTCCGGTCATATCAAGGATCGTACGGGAATCCACACCGGAAGTCACGGAAAAAGCAATACGGCTTGGCATATTTGCTTTGATCAGACCGGTAATGACATTCACCGACGGTCTCTGAGTAGCTATGATCAGATGGATCCCACAGGCCCTCGCAAGCTGTGCCAGACGACAGATCGCATCTTCTACATCTCCCGGCGCTACCATCATCAGATCTGCCAGCTCATCTACGATGATCACAAGCTGTGGCAGCTTTTTCGGTTTCTGCGGATCATCAATGTCCTTGATGCTTTCTACTTTGGCATTGTACCCTTTCAGATCCCTCACACCGTACTCGGCAAATTTCTGGTATCGCTCGGTCATCTCCGCAACCGCCCAGTTCAGTGCTCCGGCCGCCTTTTTGGGATCAGTCACAACCGGAATGAATAAATGCGGGATTCCGTTATATACACTTAACTCTACAACCTTCGGATCGATCATAATGAGTTTCACATCATTCGGATTGGCTTTGTAGATGATCGACATGATGATCGTATTGATACATACGGATTTACCGGAGCCGGTCGCTCCCGCGATCAGAAGGTGCGGCATCTTGGCAATATCTGCCATAATGACCTGTCCTGCAATATCACGTCCGGCTGCAAATGCAATGCCACTCGGATGTTCCTGAAACTCTTTTGACTCTACCAGATCCCGGAACATGACCGGAACCGTCTCTTTATTGGGAATCTCAATACCAATTGCCGCTTTTCCCGGAATCGGTGCTTCCATTCGGATATCTGCCGCAGCCAGATTCAGCTTGATATCGTCTGTCAGATTGACGATTTTGCTAACCTTGACACCCATCTCCGGCTGTATTTCATAACGGGTAACTGTCGGTCCGCAGCTGACATCCGATATCGTCACATTTACACCAAAATTTTTCAGTGTCTGCTGCAATTTCATTGCGGTATCCTGCAAATGCTGTTTGCTGTCTCCCTGCCGCCTTGCGTCACCTTTGGTCAGCAGGTCGATCGGTGGAAATACATATTGCTTTGGTGCTTCTTGTTCCACAATCGCAATCTCCTGCTCGACTTCCAAAATTCCGTTTTCTTTGGTCAGATCATCCTGCTTTGGATTTTTCACCGGTGTGCGGGGCTGTATCTGTTCGGCAGGCGCCTGTTCCGGTACAACGTCTTTTACTAAATCCGTCATCGTCTCCTGTGCCGGATCTCTTGGTTTCGGCTGCAGTTCAACTGTCTCATGAGACATCGGCGCAACAGCCACTGTCGGTTCTTCTTCCACTTCCTCCGGCATCGCAAACAATTCCTGTAGCTGTGGACTGAAGATTGGCATCTCCTCTTTCTTTGATTGTTCCGCAACCGCCTCTTTTCCCGAAGCTGCATCTGTATCTTTGCCTATCGGCTGCAACGCAACCTGATTCTGTTCCGTCACCGTCGGCAGAATCTGTGCTTGTCCCACAGTCGGTTCTGCTGTCTCTTCCGGGATCTCTTTTTTCTTCTTGATGTCGGTGTTTGGCCTGATCTCTTTAATTGCATCGGATGAGCTGCAGGTATCCTCTGTCAGCTTGGTATCCGCAGATACTCCCGATACTTTTTTCTCCATACGTTTCAGCTTTCGTTCTTCTCTGCGAAGCTCCTGCATCTCAAGCAGTCTGGCATTTCCTTCCTTTGCAGATTCATAGACGCGCTCTCCGCTCCGTTTCACATGTTTCCATGCAGAACGCTCGGTTACGATCACCATAGTGATGATCAGCATAATGAAATCGATCACATAGGCGCAGACGCGACCGAAGCTTGGACACAACAGCCAGCTGAGCAGCCCGCCGAAAAATCCGCCTCCATTATGGTATTCTCTGCTGTATGCCCATGCACTGACAGCTGAATAATCATCTGTTCCGGAAACCAGCTCCAGAAACAGACAAAGGAAACACAAAAACAAAAACCCTGCAATGAGCTTCAGCCATGCAAACCAGTTGGAGTGATTGGACGTCATAAACAATACTCCGATAAATAACAGAATCGGAAAAAGATAGGCCGTCAGACCAAACAGACCGAACAGACAACCTGACAATGCTCCTCCGATCGTTCCGCCCAAGCCAAAATTACTGATAAATAAAATTGCGCAGACTGCCAGCACGATCCACAAAAAAACCTCGCGATAGATCGCTGAATAGTCCTTTTGCGGCTGCTGGTTCTGACGATTTTTCGTATGATTTCCTTTTGATGTACGATGATTTCCTGTATGATTTCTTGTACTGTTTCCCGTCGAACGGGTAGAATTTGAACGATTTGTTGTCTTTTTTGTCTGACCGGACATCGAACTGCTTCCTCCTCAAACACATACTAAAGCTGATAGAAGTATACCCCTACCGACAATGCTCCTACAACTGCACAATAAATCGCAAAACCTGTGAATTTCTTTTCTTTCACTATATAGAGCATCACTTTAATACATACATATCCAACGAATGCCGCCACAAGCATTCCCACAAGATAATAACCGATCTCCGTGGTGGTGACAGCAGCGGTATCTATATCTGCAAGCTCGAATACAAGTGATCCGAGAATTGCAGGAATGGACATGATAAATGAATATTTCACTGCAAATTTTTTCTGAAAACCGCTCAGAAGGCATGCGGTGATCGTCGTTCCTGATCTCGATAATCCCGGAAGCGTCGCGATCCCCTGTGCAATACCAATGATAAAGGCATTGGAATACGTCACCTGATGCGGAAGCTTCTCTCCGCCCTGACAACGATCCGCAATGGTCAAAAGAATCGCTGTAGCGATCAGACAGATTCCCGGGATCAGCAAGATCTCCGATCCCATCTCAACGAGATCCTTATCCAAAACGCCGATAATTCCGGTCGGGATCGTAGATACGATCACAAGCATGGCAAACTTTCGGTATCCGGAATTGATCACTTGCAAATAAGCCTTCTTTTCTTCTTTTTTTCCGAAATGATTTGAAAAAAAGATCCCGATATTTCTGCAGGCATCCACAACGATCCCGACTCCCGCCACGATCATTTTCCAGATGTCCTTGTAATAAACGACAAAGACTGCAAGCAAGGTTCCGAGGTGTAAGATCACATCGAATAAAAGTCCTACTTCCTGAAGTCCAAACATATTTTTAAATAATGCGAGATGACCGGAACTGCTGACCGGTAAAAATTCCGTCAATCCCTGAATCAATCCCATCAAAATTGCTTTTAAAAGTGACATATTGTTTTTCTCTCCATTTTGCTAAAAAGTTTACATACAGATATATATTAGCAGAATCAGATATAAATGTCACCTAAAAAGTTCGTTTGCTACAAGATTTTGGGGTCAGCCACGGATCATCGAATGAAGCTTTACCAATGCGTCATGGATTCCTCCCACCTCATTGATCAATCCCTCTTCTACCGTCTGCTTTCCAACCAGAATGGTGCCAAGGTCTTTGGATAACATGCCTGTATTCAGCATCAATTCTTCCAGTCGCTTTCTCTCGATCCGGCTGTGCTCCGATACAAAGCTGGTGATGCGATCCTGGATCTGCTGAAAATAATCATAGGTCTGTTTCGCGCCGATCGTCGTCCCGGACAGCCGCACCGGATGAATCACCATCGTACCCGTCGGAACAATAAAGGAGTAATCGGTACTAATAGCAAGCGGAACGCCGATTGAATGACTGCCGCCAAGCACCAGACTCACTGTCGGCTTGGACATGGAAGCGATCATTTCCGCAATGGCAAGTCCCGACTCTACATCTCCCCCCATCGTATTCAGCAGCAAAAGCAGCCCGTCAATGGAATTATCTTCCTCCACCTCTGCAAGCTTGGGCAGGATATGCTCGTATTTGGTTGCCTTTGATGTGGCAGGCAGTACCTCATGCCCCTCGATCTCACCGATAATGGTAAAGAGCTCAATCTGATGATCAGCAGCGTCCTGTTTTAAGGTTGTTGTCCCATATTCTTTTATTTCGTCCATTATGAACCTCCAAATCGTTTTTGTAACTAGTTTGGTAGTTCATCCATAAAATATACGAAAAGACCGGCTTTCCTTTCAGAAAGCCGGTCTCATTTGTCTTTTTTAGTTACCCATCAGATAATTATACAGGTCTTCATAACGTTTCTTTGAAGCACTCCATGAATAATCATTTGCCATACCGCGATCAACCATTTTGTTCCAATCTTTCTTGAAATCAAAATAAATACGTTTCGCATAGTTGATGATGCCAAGCATCTCTTCTCCGTTGTAGTTGGTGAAGGAGAAGCCATCTCCGGTATGCTCATATTCATTGTAAGGCTGAACCGTATCTTTTAATCCACCGGTTGCACGTACGATCGGCACGGTTCCGTAACGGAAGGAGATCAACTGGGTCAATCCGCACGGCTCGAAACGGGATGGCATCAAAAATGCATCCGCAGCAGCGTAAAGCTTGTGAGCCAGATCATCCGAGTAGCAGATATTTGCTGAAATACGATCACCGTACTTCCACGCATAATGACGGAACATATTCTCGTACTGCGGATCTCCGGTTCCGATCACTACCAACTGTGTATAATCGTCTACAATACGATCGATCACATAATTGATCAGGTCAAGTCCTTTTTGATCGGTCAGTCTCGAAATCAATCCGATCATGAACTTCTTCTTATCGACTGCAAGTCCCAGATCCTGCTGCAATCTCTCTTTGTTGATTGCTTTCTTCTTACGGAAGGTCTCTGCATTGTAGTTCGAATAGATCTTCGGATCGGTATCCGGATTGTAAACGCCGTAATCAATACCATTGACGATACCCTGCATATCGAAATGTCTTGCGCGGAGTAATCCATCCAGCCCTTCTCCGTAATACGGTGTCTGTATCTCATTGACATAGGTATCGCTGACAGTCGTCACATAGTCTGCATAAACCAGTCCGCCCTTTAACATATTTGCATCTTTATTGAATTCCAGCTTGTCCGGCGTAAATAAATCTGCCGGGAATCCGGTAAGACCCATCATCGTCTTTTTATCCCAGATACCCTGGAATTTCAGATTATGAATGGTCATGATGGATTTCATTCCCCAGTAAAACATATCCGACTGGAATTCGGTTTTTAAATAAACCGGTATAAATCCGGTCTGCCAGTCGTGACAATGGATGAGCTGTGGCTGGAAACCGACAACCTTCAACATAGAAAGTACCGCTTTATCAAAAAACACAAACTTTTCAATATCATAGCGGATATCACCATAAGGTACCGGTCCACTAAAGTACTCCTGATTGTCGATGAAATAAAATGTGATTCCGTCGTATACCGTTTTCAAGATTCCAACATATTTGCTTGGAATATAACTTCCGGTTCCCATATAAAAATGAGTTATGTATTCACACTGATTGCGCAAATGCTCCGGAATGCAGCTGTAAAACGGAAGTACGACACGGATATCCCAATACGCTTTGTCAAACTCTTTTGGAAGTGCCCCACATACATCAGCCAGTCCCCCTGTTTTGATAAAAGGCACACACTCTGATGCTGCAAATAATACCTTATTCATTCTCTATCCTCCTATGATTTTGATTTATATTTTATTTGAAAAACCAAATTACTCATCCCAGTTATGATAGACATCCTGTACGTCATCATCTTCATCCAGAAGATCTAAGATTCTCTGGATATTGTTGATATCCGCTTCCTCAGAGAGCTCTACATAATTCTGTGGCAGCATTGTCACTTCCGCACTGGCCATCTCAACCTTTTCCTGCTCCAAGGCGCTGCGGACTCCGTCAAAAGCATCCGGTGCGGTCAGGATCTCGTAGCTGTCCTCTTCTTCATTAAAATCCTCTGCTCCTGCATCCAGCGCAAGCATCATCAGATCATCCGCATCCATCTCACAGGCATCTTTTTCAATAATGATCTGTCCTTTCTCATCAAACATGTAAGAAACACAGCCCTGTGTTCCGATACTTCCGTGACCCTTTGTAAATGCATTCCGCACATTGGCTGCTGTACGGTTCTTGTTGTCGGTCAGACATTTTACGATGATCGCTGTACCTGCCGGTCCATATCCCTCATAAGTAGTAACTGTATAGTTGACATTGTCTCCATCACCGGCAGCCTTTTTGATTCCACGCTCAATCGTATCATTTGGCATATTGTTTGCCTTTGCCTTGGCAATGACTGCCGCAAGCTTGCTGTTGTTCGCCGGATCGGCACCACCCTCTTTGACAGCAACTGCGATCTCACGACCGATCATTGTAAATATTTTTCCTTTTGCCGCATCATTTTTTTCTTTCTTGTGTTTGATGTTCGCAAATTTTGAATGTCCTGACATAAATCAATTCCTCTCTTTGTAAAATAAAATATCTAAAAAAAGTTTAACACTTATTCGTTTTCATTACAAGCATCTGTCTGCTCTGCATCCGATTTTTTTGCAGATTTTTTCACAAGCACCTGACGGATCATTTTATCCTCAACCGATAATACTTCAAAATCATAACCGAGCGCTTCCACCGTAAAGCTCTCTCCATCCGTCGGAATCTTGTCGATCAGAGAGATCAGATAACCGTTTAACGTATCATTTTCGTTTTCATCCAGATCTAACTGCAATGCCACTGCAACCTCTTCAAGATCAGCCGCTCCGTCCATGAGAAAGCTTCCGTCCGGCTTTGCAATGATAAACTGTTCTTCCTTGTCATGCTCGTCCAGGATATTCCCGACGATCTCTTCCAGTATATCCTCCAGCGCAACAAGACCGGCCGTCTGTCCATACTCATCCACAACGATGACAAGATGTTTTTTGACTGCCTGCATCTTTCCAAAAAGCTTCTGGATACCGATCGTCTCCGGCACAAAGCCTACCGGATGAACCAACCCTTCAATATCCTTGATCATCCAATCTCCGTATTTATGTGTATGATAGACTGCTAAAATGTCTTTGATATGTACCATACCGATAATGTTATCCAGATCATCCAGATAAACCGGAAATCTGGAAAAAGGCTGCTCCAGAATAAAATCAATTGCATCCTGAAACTGCAGATTGCCATCCAGCGCACACATATGCTTGCGGTGTGTCATGATGTCTTTGGCATTCAGATCATCCAGTTCAAAGATATTGTGGATCATATCTACTTCACTTTTCTGGATAAATCCTTTGTCATGCCCTTCCTCCACCATGGATATGATCTCCTGCTCGGTAACAGCATCGGAATTTCTGTGAAACATTTTTTTAATTTGATCAAATACGCCCTTATTCGGACTCGAACCATCCTCCATAAACTTTTGTCTCCTAATTTTTTGCTCTGTATTTTCTTGGGTTGTTTGCCAAAATATAACATATCTTGACTTTTGAAGTCAAGAATATGTATCGTGCAGCTCTAAACTGATATTCAGTGCACGATCGATCTGTGCCAGCACATCGCCATCCAGATGACAAACTTTTTCCTTTAATCTCTTCTTGTCTATTGTGCGCAATTGCTCCAGCAAAATCACCGAATCCTTTACCATATCGTAATTCTGTGAAGAGATCTCCACATGTGTCGGCAATTTTGATTTATGGATCTGCGAAGTGATCGCGGCAACGATCACCGTTGGGCTGTGCTTATTCCCCACATCATTCTGAATGACCAATACCGGACGGATGCCACCTTGCTCCGAACCTACTACCGGTCTTAAGTCTGCATAATATACATCACCACGTCGAATCATGAACTCATCTCCAAATTTTATTTGATATCTGAAGTATCTCCATGATCAGGATGATTTATTCAATCATGCCAAGATAAAAAATAATCTCTGGTTTTTACAACTTCCCCATTCTTCACATACACTCTCGGAATGCGTTTCCCAAGATCACAGGCAAATTCATAATTGAATCTGCCGGACAGATCTCCCAGTTCTTCCATCGTGATCTTCTGTTCTCCCTGGGTTCCGATCAATACGACCTCATCACCGGTTTTCACATCTGCAATCTCTGTCACATCCACCATAAACTGATCCATACAGACCCTTCCGCGGATCGGTGCTTTTTGTCCGTGGATCAATACATATCCCTGATTGGACAGTCCCCGCGGATAACCGTCTCCGTAGCCCACCGGAATGGTCGCGATCGTACTTGGCCGGTCAGTAACATAAGTCCCGCCATAGCTGATCGCAAAACCGGCAGGTACCTCTTTGACATATACCACCTTACTATGCAGAGAAAGCAATGGTTTTAAATCCACATTTTCTTTGATCACCTCATCGGATGGCCATAATCCGTATAAGGTGATACCCGCACGGACCAGATCCAGATTCACCTGCGGCAGATCCACGATCCCCGCACTGTTCGAACAGTGATGAAGCGGAATCTCAACGCCAAGTTCCAGCAGCATCCGGTTCATCTGTTCGTATTTTTCCATCTGGATCGCAGTTGCCTTCTTGTCAAATTCATCTGCTTTTGCAAAATGCGTAAACAATCCCTCTATTAGAATATGATCCATCTTCGCAATTGCTGCTATTTTTTTTGCATTTTCTTCCGTTACCGCAAAGCCGATCCGTCCCATTCCGGTATCCAGTTTGATATGCACAGCAACGTCTTTGTTTTGTTTTGCAGCCTCTTTGGAAAAAGCTTCTGCCATCTCCGTTGTAAATACTGCCGGTCGAAGCTCATATTGAACGATCAGATCATATTGCTCCGGAAAGGTATAGCCTAAAATGAGGATTGGCTTTCGGATACCATGTAAGCGAAGCTCCATGGCCTCTTCCACCGTAGCTGTTGCAAAGCCCCATACATAGTCAAGCGGCTCCATTTCGTCTGCCAGCTCCACCGCTCCATGACCGTAGCCGTCAGTTTTGATCACACCGACCATCTTCGTATCCGGATCGATATTTGCATGCATCGCATTCAGATTATGATGGAAATGATCCAGATCAATTCTGGCATACACCCTGTTATACTGCTTCATACTACCACGCTCCTTTAAATACAAACGGTAATTTTTCAATCAGATCCGAAACCATGAGCCCTTGTACACCTTTTTCTTCTGCAGCGAGATCTCCTGCAAGACCATGAAGAAAAACGCCAAGGGGTGCTGCGATTCCCGGCTGCAGCCCCTGTGCGATCAAAGCAGCGATCACACCCGTCAAAGCATCTCCACTGCCGGCTGTCGCCATGCCGTTATTACCGGACAGATTGACATAAGTGGAATTGTAAGGAATCGCCGTCACAGTTCTGGCATCCTTAAGTGCCACGATCACATTGTATGCTCGTGCAAATTCTTCCGCACATCCGATCAACGCATCCTGAATATAACCGATTGTATTTCCGGTCAGTCTCGCCATCTCTCCCAGATGTGGTGTCAGCACCAGCTCCGTATGCGGCGCAAGCAAAAGATCCACATCCTTGGCGAGAAGATTCAGTGCATCCGCATCAAAAACAACCGGAACAGCCGCATTTTTCAGAACAAAACGAACCAGCTTGTCCGCTTCCTGACTCTTGCCAAGCCCCGGTCCGCAAACGATCACATCTGCCCATTGCATATCAGTTGTCAAAAGCGAGAAATCGATCTTCTTAGGGGAATAGACACTCAGTATCGCTTCCGGAACAAGCGTTTGCAAAATCTGCCGATTTTCTTCCACGGTCAGGATTTTTACCATTCCGGCTCCGCTTTTGTATGCCGCTTTTGCGGAAAAAACCGCTGCTCCTGCCAGACACGCACTTCCCGCAATGATCAAAATCTTTCCAAAGGTACCTTTGTTTCCCCGATTTTCTCGTTTCGGGATCAGCTTTCGATCTGTTTTTTCCAAGGCAAGTGTCGTTGGTTTATAGTCCAGAAAGCTTGGATCATTGATCCCCACTTCCCTGCATATGATCTTTCCGCAGCAATCCTGTCCCGGATATAGACGCATGCCAAGCTTCTCATAGGAAAACGTCACCGTCAGATCTGCCAGAAAAGCAATTCCCATGATCGTTCCCTGATCGGAATTCACGCCGCTTGGAATATCCAATGCCAGCTTCCATGCATCGATTGCATTGATTCTCTCGATGCAACGCGCAAATTCCCCTTCAATTTTGCGGGACAATCCGACACCGAACAGTGCATCCACCACAACATCCCAGTTTTCTGTCTGCAATTGATCCGGGTCTGTCACGGATAGGATCCCGTAAGCCTCATTGATCTGTAATTCTTTTTTATTCTCCGGTGTCGCTTTTGTACGGTCTCCAAGAAGAATCGTGGTCACCTCTGCTCCTGCCAGATGCAGCAATCGCGCCAAAGCCAGACCGTCGGCCCCATTATTGCCATTGCCACACACGATCAGAATGCGTGTTTGCGCAGGCTGCAGCTTCTTTTGCAGTTCCTCGAAGGCTGCCAGCGCGGCCCGTTCGATGAGTACCTCCGACAAAATCCCAAAGTGCTCGATCGTATTTCGGTCGAACTGTTTCATTTCTTTTGCTTTCACCAAATATTTCATAATTTCAAAAAGAAAAGCTGACCAACGGTCAGCCATCATTCTCCTGTTTATTTTCTGCTTTCTTTTTGGGCGATGATTCAAGAACACTTAAGTCCATATCATCATTTTCCAGATCAAAGACATCCATGAGCTCTGCACCAAAGATATCATGCATATACGCATAAATCTGACGACTGTTAATCTCTCGATTTTGTTTTTTTATGATATTCTTTTTCAGATCGATCCGAACCTGCGTGATCCATTCATTGATCTGTTTTGCCTCTGAGATATTGATGCGCAGTTTCTCATAGCAATAATCCATTGTGAGCACCATCAGTTCCTGATTGACCCGGCTGATCTCTCGCGGCAGTTCTAACAATTGATCCTCATTGTCTTCAATCTGCTGATTGACCTCATCGATCAGGCGTCTGTCCTCATCCAGCATCTTGGATGAAACATGGTCGGATTTATCCTCATTGGTTCCCTCCATATTCTGAACAATATTCTCCATCAACCGGCTCTTTACTTTTTTCAAATCCTTGTTTTCGGTATTTAATTTCCCCTGCTTTTGCAAAAGGACATTGAGCTCTTTTTCTTTTTCAACCACTTCATCCGGTTTTCCCTTAAGTGCAAAAAGCTTGTGCCACTTTTGGTCCAATACACAGATTGGAATTTTTCTTCCCTGTACAACTTCCTTAAAATCTCTATGCTCACCCATTTGCATCACCCGATTTTTCTTTTGTGTGTCTGACTATATTATACGAAAGCTGCATTAAGCTGTCCGACAAATGAACATTTTCAACGATCACATCCTTATCGGATAATTCCAGATCCACATGCGCAAAATTCCAGATTGCCTTCACACCAAGTCCCACCAGCTGATTGGCAAGCATATCTGCCTGCGACTTCGGAACCGTCAGCGTTGCAATGTCAACCGGATGCGCATCAATGTATTCGGCAAGCTTCTCCAGGGATAAGATTGGGATCCCTCTGACCTTTGTGCCGATGATCTCCGGATCCACATCAAACATTGCCGCAATTTTAAATCCCAGCTTGTCAAACTTTGTATAATTGGCAAGAGCCTGCCCAAGATGTCCGGCTCCAATTATGATGACATAGTGCATCTTATTCAGACCAAGAATATTTCCAATCTCTTCATGCAGATATTTGACATTGTATCCGTATCCCTGCTGTCCAAATCCACCAAAATTATTCAAATCCTGTCTGATCTGTGAAGCCGTCACATTCATCCGCTTACTCAGGTCATTGGATGATATCCGTTCTACACCTACATCCAGCAGATCACCCAGATAGCGGTAATATCTTGGCATACGTCGTATGACAGCTTGTGAAATCTCCTTTTCCATGATCGATTTAACCCCCAAAATCGAACCTTAAATAAGGTATTCTTCTTAATCATCAAGTATAATCATTTGTTAAGAAACTGTCAATCTTACGACCGAACGAAATCACTTAAATATTCTTTTCATCCGCATCCGCTGCCAAGACTTCCCATGCTTCGTACAATTCTTCCAGCCGCCCGTCAATCTCCACCATCTGTTTATGCAGTTCCAACAGTCTGGATTGATTGCATGCAACGCCAGGACTCGCACTCTCTTCTTCAAGTTTAGCCTTCTGCTGTTCCAGCGTTTCAATCTCTTCTTCTGTCTTTTTCAATTCATTTTGTTTTTTTCGCAGAGCAGCTGCCTGCTTTTTCTGCTCCTGCCAGTCCAGTCTGCCTTCCTCCGCGGAAGTATCCGCCGCCTGCAGGGATTGTGAAGAAGCCGAACCGGTCTTCGCATGAGGCGCGTAGATTCGGGTCAGTTCCTCCTGTTTTTCCAAATAATAATCGTAATTACCGATATAATTGACAATGGTCTGTCCGGTCAGATCCAGTATCCGCGTCGCCGTCTGATTGATAAAATATCTGTCATGTGACACGAAAAAGACAGTGCCTGTATACCGATTCAATGCCTGCTCCAAAATTTCCTTGGAAACCATATCCAAATGGTTCGTGGGCTCATCCAGGATCAAAAAGTTCGCTTCCGAAAGCATCAGCTTGGCCAGCGACAGACGTCCTCTCTCGCCACCGCTGATGTCCGCTACTTTTTTAAACACATCATCTCCGGTGAATAAAAAAGCGGCCAGAACATTTCGCACCTGTGTGTTGGTCAGATTGGCATAGGCATCCTGAATCTCTTCAAACAATGTCTTTTCCGGATCAAGCAGCTGCTGTTCCTGATCGTAGTAACCAATATGTACATTGGAACCAAAACGGACATTTCCTCCATCCTGTTCCAATAACCCGGTGATGATCTTTAACATTGTTGTCTTTCCGGTTCCATTGTTACCGATCAAAGCCACCCGCTCCCCACGCTTGATCTCAAAAGAAATATCCGAAAAAAGCGTCTGATTCGGGAATGCCTTTGAAAGACGCTCCACCATCAGCACATCATTTCCGCTGACGATATTGGGTTCCAGTGTAATGCGCATATCCACATTCTCTTCCACCGGCTTTTCCAGACGTTCGATCTTATCCAGCATCTTTTCGCGGCTTTCTGCGCGCTTAATAGACTTCTCCCGGTTAAAGGACTTGAGCTTCTCGATCACGGCTTCCTGGTGTGCGATCTCACGCTGCTGATTCAGATACTGTTTCATCATAGCTTCGCGGATCTGCGCTTTTTTCCGGCTGTACTGCGTATAGTTTCCTTCGTATACATGCACCTGATGCAGATAGACCTCCACAACCTTCGTCACGATACGATCCAGAAAATAACGGTCATGGGATACCAGGATCACCGCACCCTTATAGCCCTTCAAAAAGCCTTCCAGCCATCGAATACTATTCAGATCCAAATGGTTGGTGGGCTCATCCAAAAGCAACAGATCCGGTTTCGAAACAAGCAGCTTTGCCAGACTGACACGGGTTTTCTGTCCACCGGACAATTCCGACAATGCTCGTTCAAACTCCGTCTCTTCAAAGCCCAGCCCGCGAAGCACACCGGTGATCTCACTGCGAAAATAATATCCGCCTTCATCTTCAAATGTCTGACAGACCGTATGATATTTTTCCATCAGCTCATTCAATGCCTCACCCGTGACATGTTTCATCTGCTCCTCGTAAGAAGCGATCAGCTGTTCCTTCTCGATCAGATCTGCTTTTGCCTGAAGCACTTCCTCATAAATCGTCCTCTCATCAGAAGTTTCCTGATACTGAGCAAGGTAACCAATGCTCGTATTCTTTGCAATGGTTACCTCACCCGAATCTGCCGATATTTCATTTACAATTATTTTTAATAATGTGGACTTTCCTGCTCCGTTGACGCCCACGATCGCGACCTTTTCATGCTCCTGTACATGAAAAGACGCGTTTTTTACAATCTCCTCTGTTCCAAAGGCTTTTGAAACATTCTGGCAGGCTAAAATCATAATTTTATTTCTCCAATATTAAGCATAATAAGACTCCAACGTCTCGCGGATCGCTTTGATGAAGCCTTCACTGTTCAATACAGTCGGATTCTCAAGTTCTGTGATCAAAGCCAGATCCTTCGTCATCTTTCCGGACTCGATCGTATCGATACATGCTTTTTCCAAACGATCTGCAAATGTGCAAAGCTCCGGTAAATTGTCAAGCTCACCACGTTTTCTCAGTGCTCCTGACCATGCAAAAATTGTTGCAACAGAGTTGGTAGAGGTCTCCTCACCCTTTAAGTGCTTATAGTAATGTCTCTGAACGGTTCCGTGAGCTGCCTCATACTCATAGATGCCGGAAGGTGAAACCAGAACCGATGTCATCATGGCAAGACTTCCACATGCAGATGAGATCATGTCACTCATCACATCACCGTCGTAATTTTTACAAGCCCAGATGATACCGCCCTTTGATTTCATGATCCGGGCAACTGCATCATCAATCAATGTATAGAAATACTCGATGCCTGCAGCTTCAAATGCATCTTTAAATTCATTGTCGAAAATTTCCTGAAAAATATCCTTAAAGGTATGATCGTATTTCTTTGAAATGGTATCCTTGGTCGCAAACCACAGATCCTGTTTCAGATCCAATGCATACTTAAAACAGCTTCTTGCAAAGCTTGCAATCGACTTGTCCACATTGTGCTGTCCCTGAATCACACCCGGTCCGTCAAATTCATGAATGGTGATGCGCTCCTCTTTTCCATCTGCACCGGTAAATACCAGTTCTGCCTTTCCGGCACCCGGAACCTTCATCTCCACTGATTTGTATACATCTCCGTATGCATGTCTTGCAATGGTGATCGGCTGTTTCCAGTTCTTGACACATGGTTCAATGCCCTTTACCTGAATCGGGGTACGAAACACCGTTCCGTCTAACATCGCACGGATCGTTCCGTTCGGACTTTTCCACATTTCTTTCAGATTATATTCCGTCATACGAGCAGCATTTGGAGTGATCGTTGCACATTTTACCGCAACTCCGTATTTCATTGTGGCATTTGCAGAGTCAACCGTCACCTGATCATTTGTCTCATTGCGATACTCCAGACCCAGATCGTAATATTCGGTCTTTAAATCAATAAAAGGAAGTAACAATTCATCCTTTATCATCTGCCAAAGTACGCGGGTCATCTCATCTCCATCCATCTCTACCAATGGAGTGCTCATCTTAATTTTTTCCATGTTTCAGTATCTCCTTATTGCATATCTGTTCCTGTAACAACAGTAACTATTCATGATTCCGATATTCCATGATAATTGCCACGGCTCTGAATAGTAACAAGCCTATTGTATTGCAACCTGTTCAGCTGTGTCAAGTTTTGTTTTTCTCTCCACCTTTCAAGTACGCCTTGGCGTACTTGCTGCGAGGTGCGCGTCATGCTCTGCATGACATTCTTCTTCTGCGCACCTCTGCAATCCGCAGGAGGCTTTATCTTGGAAGGAGATTGGACTCCCACCAAGACGAATTTGCTTTACTCGCCACCTATAGAGGTGGGAGTCTTATCTACTTTCAAGATAAAGGTGGGAGTCTCATCTACTTTCAAGATGAAACAAATATGAAACAGTGACAAGCCGCATGCATAGAATGAACTATAAACCAAAACATGGAGGTAAACAAAATGAGCGATTTAGCTGCTACAAACTGCTCATGCGGTAGTTCTTCAAACTACTGCTCAAACATTATCTGGATCCTGCTGCTCTTATGCTGCTGCGGAAACAATAATGGATTGAATTTCTGTGACGGAGGAAATGGATGTGGTATGAACAGCTGCTGGATCATCATCCTGCTGCTCTTCTGCTGCAACGGTGGCAATTCCGGCTGTGGTATTTTCTAATCACACATCTATGAAACCGAAAAAGGCAGGGAAACCTGCCTTTTTTCCTATTTTATTCAGCAATTATCGTCCTTTTTTCTTTGTTCTGTCGTTATTATCACGCTTTTGGTTATTTTCTTTTCGTTGTTTTTCCATCTGTCTCATACAGTTTTCATCCAACTCATATACTTTATTCCCATTTATGATCAATCGACCCATAGTTTTTTACTCACTTTCTTTCCTCTATAAGGTTAGTATATGCGTTTTTGATCAATGTGGAATATTATCCATTCTTGTCTCATAATCTGAAAGAAAAAAGGAAAAAAAATGAGCGAAGAAAACAAGACTACAGAGGCATACATACCGACACCCCTGGATGAAAGTGTGCAAAACCGGCCACTCCTTCTTTTGAAAACAGCGATTCCCTATCTCCCGCCCAGTCAGGGACGGATGCTTGCCATGATCGTAAAGATCATGGAATTGCAGCGGGTAAACGAGATGTATGATGCCGGTGCTCCTGAGCTTGCCATGTGCGAAGGCATGAGCAACAACTCCCGCATGTGTCAATTGCTGGAAGCCATCAAACCGTATTGTGTATCGGAGGAGCTTGGAACCATTGATTTCTTATTGAATATACTATCGGTAGCGGATCTGTCCGGTGAATTATTTTCGTAGAAAGGATATTTTATGACACTCGAAGAATTACTTACAAATTACCCAAATCTGACTCCTGAAAAAAGAGAATTTTTACGTCTTTTTGCAAATATGCCAAAGACAAACAACACCTCCGCCATGATGCGCGAATTAAATCGCGCCAAAGCGGAGGCAAATCAAAAAAACATTCAATTTTCCAAAGAGGAGCAGCATCTTGTATACGAGCTTCTTACCGCCAACCTTCCGCCGGAAGAAAAGCAGAAGGTTGATCGTATGATGCTTCTGTTAGAAAAGTTTGGTATGGCTTAGGAATCATTCCTCAGAATTGTCTACCTTGCTTGCTCTCGCTGCAACCTCGCGTTCCTGAACATCACCCGGTGCCTGCTCATAACGGGCAAATTCATAAGAAAATACTCCGGCACCACCGGTCATCGAACGCAAATCTGTATTATATCCATAGAGCTCTGTGTAAGGAATGTCTGCTACAATTTCCTGTTTTCCATTCTCTGTAGGATTCATTCCGAGCACACGACCTCTTCTCTTGTTCAAATCTCCCATAATATCTCCGGTATAAGCATCCGGAACGACTACCTTCAGGGAAGCGATCGGCTCTAAAAGTACCGGACTTGCTTCCATAAATCCCTTCTTAAATGCTTGTGTGGCAGCAACCTTGAATGCCATCTCCGAAGAATCTACCGGATGATAGGAGCCATCATAAAGCACTGCCTTGACACCGACAACCGGATAAGCAGCCATCGGTCCTTTTAATACCGCTTCCGCAATACCCTTTTCAACTGCCGGGAAGAAGTTCTTCGGAACTGCGCCACCAACAACGGTCTGCTCAAATATATAAGGAGTATCCAGGTCACCAGACGGCTCAAAGGTCATCTTTACATGTCCGTACTGTCCATGTCCGCCGGACTGCTTCTTGTATTTGTACTCCACATCCGCTTTCTTGCGCAGCGTCTCACGGAACGCAACCTTTGGTTTGCTCAGCTCAATCTGTACTTTATATTTGGTCTCAAGCTTGCTTGCCACTACTTCCAGCTGCTGTTCGCCGATACCGTAGAGCAATGTCTGACCCATCTCACTGTCATTCACGATCCTGAGTGTCGGGTCTTCCTGTACCATTTTCTGAAGTGCCTGAGAAATCTTGTCGTCATCTCCCTTGTTGACAGGCTTATATCTCATGTATGTATACGGTGTAGAGGTAGCGGTACGGATATACAGGATCGGATTTGCCTTAGTTGAAAGCGAATCGGTGGTACCTGCCGAAGAAAGCTTCGCCAATGCTCCGATATCTCCCGCATAAAGTTCTTTTACTTCCTCTGCCTTACTTCCGCGAAGCACATACAGCTTTCCAATCTTTCCTTCCACGTCTTTGTGATGATTGTACATCAGATCGTCCGTCTTTAACACGCCGGAATTTACCTTGATCAGCGAATACTTTCCGATAAACGGATCGACGATCGTCTTGAATACATAGGCACTCTTTGGCTTTGCAAAATCATAATCCGCCTCGTATACCTCGTTGGTCTTGGCATTGATGCCGGCCACCTTGCATTTTTCAGGGCTTGGAAAATATTTTACGATGTCTACCATCAGGGTATACATACCTCTTGCCAGCACGTTAGAGCCCATCAAAACCGGAACGATCGTGCCCTCTGCCACATTGACACGAAGTGCCATACGAATCTCATCATCGGAAAACTCTTCACCGTTAAAATAACGGTCCATAAATTCTTCGCTGGTCTCAGCCACAGACTCCATCAACGCTTCACGGCAGATCTCCAGATTTGCCTGTGAATAATCCGGAACATCGCATTTTTCCACGGTTCCGTCATCCTTCCAACGCTTTGCGCGCTGCTGAAGGACATTGACATATCCTACAAATTGCTCGTTCTCACGGATCGGCAGATGGAACGGAGCAATCTTCTTTCCGTATAACTGCTGCAGTTCTTCCACCACCTGACGATAGCTTGCGTTATCTATATCCATATCGGTCACAAAGAACATACGCGGGAGATGATATTTCTCACAGATTTCCCATGCTTTCTTTGTTCCTACTTCGATTCCTGCTTTACCGGATACAACGATGATCGCTGCATCTGCAACTGCCGCAGCAGCCTCCACTTCACCTACAAAATCAAAATATCCGGGAGTATCTAAAATATTAATTTTACTGCCTTCCCACTCGATCGGAATCACCGATGTACTGATCGAAAACTGTCTTTTTACCTCTTCCTTGTCATAATCCCCAATCGTGTTGCCTTCACTAATCTTGCCCATACGGGTTGTGATACCAGCTAAGTATGCCAT
>JALEJB010000141.1 GCA_022768825.1 Lachnospiraceae bacterium | reverse complement strand
GCATCCAAAATCGCATAAGCGGGAATCAATTTATAACTGAAAACCGTCAGCTTATAATTTCTGCTGTGATCCGTAATGACCGAAAATGCCGTCACTTCAGAGCCGGTACCCGCCGTGGTTGGTATTGCGATCAACGGGATAATATCTCCCGGCACTTTACCACCACCCTCATAGTCTGTGATGTTTCCTCCGTACTTTGCCACGACACCAACTGCTTTCGCAACATCCATCGGCGAACCGCCTCCCAGAGCAATGATAAAATCGGCTCCGCTTTCTTGAAAAGCTGCAGTAGCTTTATCTACCGTTTCCACAGAAGGATTGCCTTCGGTCTCTGTAAAAGCATCTGCTTTGATTCCCGCAGCCTCCAGCGCATCTGCGCAAGATTTTACAATGCCCATTTTATTCAGATTGGGACCGGAAATGATAAATCCATGTTTTCCACCCAATTTTTCTGCAATCTCCGGAAGCTTTGACAGACTTCCTTTTCCCACAACGACCTCCTGTGGAATAGAAAATGTAAATTCCTTCATGATCTGTTTTCTCCCTTCTTTTCCCTATGCAGACATTCTCTGAAGTACACGCACAATTGCTTCATCTATGACGCGATCCAGCTGCTCATCATCTGCCTCAGGCATCAGCGTTGCCGCATCTTCATCTGAGATCAGTTCTACTAATGTACCAAAAGACTCTTTGTACTTTCTTTTACATACAATATAAAATATCACGCCGAGCAGTGACCAGCCGCCTACCATCGCCCATTCCTGCCACACAAGATTGCCTCCGGAACCGGGAATGCAATACATCAATACCATAAAACCGGACATCAGAACCGCCATTGTTCCGACAAATTTATAGGCCGGCACACGATATGGTCTTGGCATATCCGGTTCCTTTTTTCTCAAAATCAAAAATGAAATCGATACCATGCAGTATGCCAGACAGCAGCCAAAATTTCCCGCATCACAGATCCAGACCATCATTTTACGTCCCGCCAATGGAGCAAGCATTGTCAACCCGCCAATCAGATACAACGAATTGATCGGTGTTTTATACTTTGGATGAAGCTTTGCGAAAAATGGTGGAATCATATAAGATTCTGCCATCGAATACATCGCTCTTGATCCACCAATCATAAATGAATTCCACGAAGTGATGATTCCACACATACCGCCAACGATGATAACCTTTGCCATCACCGATGTCCCGAAGGCTTTTGCCATCGCATCTGCCGTAACAAGTCCTGTTCCCGCCTCAGAGGCAGCAATTGCTTCCGGATTCAGAACATAACCTACCGCCAGAATCACAAGCGCATAGAAGACAACCGCCATGACAACCGACAGGATCAGCATCTTTCCAATCTTTTTTAACGGAACATTGATCTCTTCCGCTGCTTGTGGGATTACATCAAATCCGATGAAATAAAATGGTGTAATCACAGCTACAGCAAGAACATTTTTCAACATAGAGCCGCCGGTAGTACCTACAAACATCTGTCCATTCAGATTATCAACACTGCCATTAAACACAGATGCCACGATCAGCAAAATACCTGCACCGCCAATGATGATCGTCAGGATTGTCTGTAAGATTGCCGCCGTTTTTGCCCCGAGAATATTGATCACCATGATCAAAAAGGCAAGAATGATCGCAACGGTCAGCCATGACGCATAGATATCAAATCCCGCAACTGTATACAGATAACCCTTGAGAAATCCCGGCCACAAATAGGTAAGTATTGTTGGAAATGCACATGCTTCGAAGCAGGCAACACCTACATATCCCAGTATGATTCCCCAGGTACATATAAAAGAACCATTCGGTCCCATGGCGCGATGGCTGAACACATGCTCTCCACCGCATTGCGGCATGGCAGCAGTCAACTCCGCATAGGCCAATCCCACAAAGAAGATCATGACACCACCAAGGGCAAAACCAAGGGCAGCACCCACAACTCCACCGGTCTCGATCCAGCCACCGGAGGATACGACCCATCCCCATCCGATCATAGCACCAAAAGCGATGACCAAGATGTCCCACGCACTAAATACTTTGTCAAAATCCGATTTTTTCTGAGCCATTTTGATTCATCTCCTTCCTATATATCAAATACCTTTTTTGCAAGAATCTCTATGTATTCGGCAGTTCCGTCCACGCCCAGCATGCTGCTGTCCACCAGCAGATTTCTGTTATGCCGGTCTCCGCGATTGCTGCCGGTAAACGCAAGATGTCGGATATGATAGCGTTTATCCTTTTCAGAAATCAATAACTTAGCGTCTTTCTCAGAAAGATTGTGGCTTTTCATCACATTTGCGATTCTCACCTCATCGGGCGCATACACAAATACGCTCAGCATGTTTTCCTGTCCTTTGAGAATATAATCTGCTGATCGGCCGATAAAAACACAGGACTCTCTCGCAGCCAATTTTCTTATGATCTGTTTCTGTACATGGATGGCACGATCTGTCAGATCGGAAAGCTTCGAAAATGACCCACGTTCCTGACCTTCCACACCTTTTCCTGCAATTGTCAGACCCGATTCCACTTTATCCATAATGTCCTGCGGGATCCCGACCTCATCAATTATGGCATCCACGGTTTCCCTGTCATAAACCGGTATTCCCAAATCCTGTGCTATTTTTTTACCAATCGCATTGCCTTTCGCTCCATACTCGCAACCAATAGTTATAACAAAATTCTGCATCTTCATCACTTCCTTTATTCTGAACTCGTTTTATTCTCTATCCGGTAGTTATTTTGCAACGTTCCACACAGTTTTCTGTATCGTTTTTATGCCAAAGCTTTTACGGTCTCATTCAAAATGTCAAAAGCTTTGTCACACTCTTCCTCTGATACGATCAATGGCGGAACCATACGGATGGTATGGGCACCAATTGCGGTGATCAGTAATTTGCGATCCAATGCGCCATGTTTCACATCCACACCGTTGATGCTGTCGTCAAATTCAACACCAACAAGCAATCCCTGATGTCTGACTTCTTTCACATGTGGCAGCGTCTCCAGTTTCGCTGCAAAATAATCTCCCATTTTCTTTGCGTTGCCTGCCAGATCTTTGTCCAGAAGCTCATTTACCTCTGCCAGCGCCGCTGCACAGGAAACCGGATGACCACCAAAGGTTGTTCCATGTGAGCCTGCGGTAAATGCTTTTGCCACTTCATTGGTTGCACAGATGGCACCGATTGGCATTCCGCCGCCAAGCCCCTTTGCCATAGAGACAATATCCGGTTTGATTCCATAATTCATATATGACATAACCGCACCGGTTCTGCACCATCCGGTCTGTACCTCATCCAATAAAAGCAGCATTCCCTTCTCGTCACAGAACTCACGAAGCCCTTTCAAAAATTCCATTGTCGCAGGATGTACACCACCTTCGCCCTGTACCGGCTCAACCATGATTGCAATGGTGTTTTCGTTGCATGCATTCTTGAATGCTTCCAGATCATTGTATGGTGCATATGAAAATCCGTAAGTCATCGGTCCAAATCCAACCTGACAGCCATTCCCCGGTTGCCCGGTTGCAGACATGGCGCCAAAGGTTCTTCCGTGGAATCCCATTTTGGCAGTCACAATATGATACTTATTCGGGCCATATTTCTCAATTCCATACTTACGAGCCATCTTGATCATTGCCTCATTTGCCTCTGTACCGGAATTCTGATAAAAGATCTTGTCCATCCCAAGTGTCTCGCAAACCTTCTCGGCCAATAATGCCTGAGGAATGGTATATGGATAGTTGAAAGTATGCATAATATCATCCACCTGGTCCTTGACCGCTGCAACGACCTTCGGATTACGACTTCCGGCATTGTTTACTGCAATACCAGCATAAAAATCCAAATACGGTGTACCCTCTTCATCATACAAATACATTCCTTCCGCAGTCTCTGCCAGAAAATCAAAACGCTCATAGGTTTCGATCATGTACTTGTTTACCTTGTCCTTAATGTCCTGTTTTGTAAGTCCTGTGTCTTTTAATTTCATTGTCTGTTCCTCCTCAGAAATTGTGATTATTTTGTTAGAAACAAAAAAAGACACCAATGATCTTTTGGATCACTGACGTCTTTGTCATTTCTCATCATTCTCTTGAATGAGTTCAATATATCATACATATTTTTTGATGTCAAGCATATTTTATTTGTTTTTCTTTATTTTTGTTCATTATATTGAACACATTTTTTTGCACAAAGAGGTTTCAGTATACGACAAAAAAGGAAACAAAACTAATCCTGTTCATTCCGGTATTCATATAAACATGCGGTTGATCCGATTCAAAGCGAAAGAACTGCTCTTTTTCCACCACATGAATGCCGTCCTCCAGCTGTATGGACAAACTGCCTCGTATCATGGTGATATACTCCTTGGTCCGTTCACCATGACTGCCACTTTCGTAAACTCCCCCCGGTTCAATATCAATCCGATAAATTTCGGTGGTACGATTGTCCTCAATCGGAAAACAGGTCCAGACACGATACTGCCCCTGCACATCCTTGGTAGGTTCCAGCTTCGCGACATCTACCATGTACACATCATCCTGAGGCGCCTGTGTCAGATCCTGCAGATCGATGCGAAGACCACTCATGATCTTGCCCAACACTCCGATCGAGGGATTGGCATCCCCTTTTTCGATTGTCGCCAGCATACTTTTGCTGACACCCGTCTGCTCTGCTACCACATCCAGACTCATTCCCTTGGCTTTTCGAATCCGTTTTAAATTGATCGCTATATTGTGTGATAAATAATCCATGCCGCCACTCCTCTCTGTTTGAACCCTATCATACACAAAAATACCCTGATGCACAATGTACATCAGGGTAATATCTTCTTTTTTTCTCAGAGACTAGTTGGTAATTGTAAGCTCTGTCTCTTTGTCGAATACATGGATTGCATTTGGATCAAATGCTAAATCTACAGTATCGCCGTATCTTGCAGTTGTAGAAGAAGGTACACTTGCAGTCATCTTAGATCCACCAACGGTGAAGTATAAGAGAACCTCAGCACCTAATAACTCGTATCCGGTAACTTCTGTAGTAACCTTGCAAGCTGCGTTAGCAACAACATCCTTGCTGTCTGTGATGCACTCAGGTCTGATACCTAAGATAACGGTCTTTCCGTTGTAGTTACCGTCGATCAGTTTCTTAGCCTTAGCATCCGGAAGTTTTACGCTGAATTTATCAAACTCTAATGTAACGTCTGATCCGTTTACTTTACAGGTTGCATCTACGAAGTTCATCTGAGGTGATCCGATGAATCCTGCAACGAATAAGTTATCCGGCTCTGCATATAATTTCTGCGGAGAATCAACCTGCTGGATGATGCCGTCTTTCAATACTACGATTCTGGTTCCTAAGGTCATAGCCTCGGTCTGATCATGTGTAACGTAGATGATGGTTGCGCCTAATTTCTGATGTAAAGCAGAAATCTCAGATCTCATCTGTACACGTAATTTTGCATCCAGGTTTGATAAAGGCTCGTCCATAAGGAATACCTTAGGATTACGAACGATTGCACGACCCATAGCAACACGCTGTCTCTGTCCACCTGATAAAGCCTTTGGCTTACGGTCTAATAACTTCTCAAGGTCAAGAATCTTAGCTGCCTCACGAACCTTCTGGTCGATGATGTCCTTTGGAACTTTTCTCATCTTTAATCCGAATGCCATGTTCTGGTATACAGTCATGTGCGGATACAGAGCGTAGTTCTGGAATACCATTGCGATGTCACGATCCTTTGGCTCTACATCGTTCTCTAATTTTCCGTCGATGTATAACTCACCGTCTGAGATCTCCTCAAGACCTGCGATCATACGAAGTGTGGTAGATTTTCCACATCCTGAAGGTCCAACGAAGATGATGAACTCTTTGTCTTCAACCTCAAGGTTGAAATCTTTCACAGCCTCAAAGCCGTTTGGGTATCTTTTGCAAATGTTTTTGCATGATAAACTTGACATTGTAAAAATCCTCCTAAAAATTTAATTTGTTTTTTGAGCTGTCCTTACTATACCGAATATTTCTCGAAAATGCTATGCACACTTTTCCCAAAAAAATATATTTATCCTTACCATTCTGACGAAGACATTTGGGTTCTTCGTCGTTTTGACCAATATATTTTTCATTTTCCGTCATTTTGACAAATCATTTTGTTTTTTCGCTTGCGTTTTCATCCGTTCTTTGTTAAGATAGCTTTTGTCGCGTTTGCACCAACACCTGCGACAGACAGTTCGTGACCATCCTGTCTATAAACAAAACTAGGGACCTGCACCGGATAACGTGCGATTAGTATTTTATATTCTATCAAAGCTATCAACGGGTTCTTTTTCGGTCGAAAAAAATTCACAGAAAAGGAAAATTGAACAATGAACGAACTACTTTTAACCGGATCACTTTTCGTGATCTTCGGACTGGTATTGCTTTTTTATTACCTGTTCGGTCAAAACGGACTCTACTGTTGGACCGTCTTTGCGACGATTGCAGCCAACATTGAGGTACTGATCGTTGTCAATGCATTTGGCATGGAACAGACTCTGGGCAACGTGCTGTTTGCCTCTACCTTCCTCGTTACCGATATCTTAAGCGAGATCTTCGGAAAAAAAGCCTCCAAGAAGGCGGTATGGATCGGTATTGCAACGTCCCTCAGCTTTATCGTCATCTCGCAGTCCTGGCTGCTTTATCACCCGGCCGAAAGCGACTGGGCGATGCCTTCGATCCAGGCAATCTTTTCCAATACGCCGAGATTGATGCTGGCCAGCTTCCTCGCCTATGCGATCTGTCAGCAGTTTGACGTATGGGCGTACCATAAGTGGTGGGATTTTACGACGAAACGGTTTGGCGATTCCAAGCGTTTTTTGTGGGTGCGAAACAATGGTTCGACCCTGCTGTCTCAGTTATTAAATACCGTATTGTTTAATGTTGGTGCGTTTTTCGGTATGTATAACACAAAAACCTTAGTGTCAATCGTCGTTTCCAGCTATGTGATCTTCATCATCACAAGTATTGCGGATAC
>JALEJB010000117.1 GCA_022768825.1 Lachnospiraceae bacterium | reverse complement strand
CGGATATCATCATCCATAAGTACCACATCCGCTGCCTCGATGGCTGCATCACTTCCCATGGTTCCCATAGCAATCCCTACATCCGCTCTGGTCAGCACCGGTGCATCATTGATTCCGTCACCGACGAATGCCAGTTTATTTTTTGCTGTTTCAGCGGCCAAAAGACGCTCCACCTGAGATACCTTATCGGCAGGGAGCAGCTCGTAGTGGATCTCATCCAATCCAAGTTCTGCCGCCACCGCCTCTGCCGTCTCCTTTCGATCTCCAGTGAGCATGACGCACGATCTGACACCGACGGCTTTCATCGTATCGATTGCTTCTTTTGCGCCCTCCTTGATCCGGTCGGATATGATGATTGCTCCGAGATATTCGTCTTTTCTTGCCAGATACACGACCGTACCCGCTTTCGTTTGCGGGGTATATGCTATGTGCAGTTCCTCCATCCATTTCCGATTGCCCAGATAGGTCTCCACCCCGTCAATTTCAACGTGCACTCCGCGTCCGGCGATCTCTTCGGCAGTGCTCACACGATTCAGATCCGGTTCTCCGGCGTAAGCATCCCGAATGGAAGCGGCGATGGGATGCGTCGAGTAGCCTTCTCCGAGTGCGGCCAGCTCCAGCAATTCGTCTTTGGAAAGCTTTGCCCCATCTGCCGGGACAACATCTGTCACGACAAACTCGCCGTGCGTCAGTGTCCCGGTTTTGTCAAAGACAACCGTATCGACTTCGGCTACTGCCTCCAAAAAATTGCTTCCCTTTACCAGCACGCCGATGCGCGATGCCGCTCCGATTCCTCCGAAAAATCCCAGTGGAACGGAAATCACCAGTGCACACGGACAGGAAATAACCAAAAACGTACATGCGCGGTAGATCCAGCAAAGCCATACATCACTCATGCTCTGATCCGTGCCGAGAAGCATCGATATGAGTGGTGGAAGGATTGCCAATGCCAGAGCAGCGATCGTCACGATCGGCGTATAGTATTTTGCAAACCGCGTAATGAAATTCTCAACCTTTGCCTTTTTCGAGCTGGCATTTTCCACCAGCTCCAGGATTCTGGCAACCGTAGAATCATCAAATTCCTTCGTGGTACGCACCTTCAAAGTTCCGCTTCCGTTGACACAGCCGCTGATGATCGCATCACCGGCTACCGCCCGTCTCGGAACCGATTCACCGGTAAGGGCGGCGGTATCGATCATGGATTCACCTTCTATGATGACCCCGTCAAGGGGAATGCGCTCTCCCGGCTTGATCACGATGACTGAACCGATCTCCACATCATCCGGGTCCACCTGTGTCAACTGTCCATCCTGCTCTAAATTGGCATACTCCGGGCAGATATCCATCATATCCGAGATCGACTGTCTCGATTTTCCCACTGCATAGCCCTGGAACCACTCGCCGATCTGATAAAACAGCATGACGGCTACTGCCTCCGCATATTCCCGTACCGCAAATGCGCCAAAGGTGGCGATCATCATGAGGAAGTTCTCGTCAAATACCTGTCCGTTTCGGATATTGCGAAAGGCTTTCCATAAGATGTCATATCCGATGACAAGATATGGGATCAGACTGATGATTGCCAGAAGCCAGACCGGTTGTATCCGATCCCCGATACCGGAATGCTCCTCCACGAGCATCACTGCCAGCATGACAAATGCTACTGCGATACGTACGAGCATGTGTTTTTGTTTCTTTGTCATAATACTGTTCTCCTTTATCCCAATTCAGTTTTTATGCATTTGCGAAACTCAATTAATGTTTCATTTTGGTCATACGAACACATATATTCCCTATCTACACAATTCTTGAGTTTCGCAATTACCTAAATTCGACTCTAACGAAGAATCTTGCAATCCGGCTCTACCTTTGCACAAACGCGCGCTACCTCGTCCATGATCGCATCAAATCTCTCATCATCTGTCTCAATGGTCATCTTCTGCGTCATAAAGCTGACGCTTGCGTCACTGACACCATCGATCTTCTTAATTGCTTCTTCCATTTTTGCTGCGCAGTTTGCGCAATCCAGATCCTGTAATTTGAATTTTTTCTTCATAATATTGTTCTCCTTTTCAATTCAATCATTTTATTCCTCAATGTGCTCCCGTCCCTGATCGATGATCAATCTGACATGCTCATCTGCCAATTCATAGATCACCGATTTTCCTTCACGTCTGCTGCGCACCAGTCTCGCCTGCTTGAGTATCTTCAACTGATGCGAGATTGCTGACTGGGTCATGTTCAGCGCTGCTGCCAGATCACAGACACACAGGCTGGTCTGAAACAGCACATACAAAATACGGATTCTCGTCGAATCGCCAAAGACCTTAAAAAGCTCTGCGAGATCATACAGTTTGTCTTCGTCCGGCAATTCATCCATCGCCCGGGCGACCAATTCCTGATGAACGCACAGTTCTTCACAATGTTCCACATCACTGATCGACATAACATCCTCCTTTTCTTCAATGCTTTTAACATATGAATAATTGTTCATATGTTAAATATATAACCATTTTTGTGTTCTGTCAACCATTTTTCTATGATCGCCCCTGCAAAAACAGCAAATATTTGATTTTATTGCCTTTCTATGCTACTATGGTAGGGATTTTTGTTTTTCAAAAACTTCAATTTTAAGGAGGTACATATGATTAGTAGTACAAACATATGCATTGTCATTGCGATCATTGCATATCTGGGAATCACACTCTACATCGGATTCTCTTTCAGCAAGAAAAATCAGAACACGGAAGACTTCTATCTCGGCGGCCGCAAAATGGGTCCGTTCGTCACTGCGATGAGTGCAGAGGCAAGCGATATGTCCAGCTGGCTTCTCATGGGGCTGCCCGGGCTTGCCTATTTATCCGGTATCGCTGATCCGGCCTGGACAGCCATCGGACTTGGAATCGGAACCTGGCTGAACTGGCTTCTGGTATCCAGAAGATTACGCCGCTATTCCAGCAACATCGGAGCGATCACCGTTCCATCGTTTTTCTCAAAAAGATACCATGATGACCGCAATATCTTAAATGCCATTGCAGCACTTGTCATCGTCATCTTCTTTATTCCATATACCGCTTCCGGCTTTGCTGCCTGCGGAAAATTATTCAACAGTCTGTTCGGTATTGATTACACCACAGCAATGATCGTTTCTGCCTGTGTCATCGTCTTCTACACCATCATGGGCGGTTTCAGTGCCGTGTCAACCACAGACCTGATCCAGAGTATCGTCATGAGTATTGCGCTCATCACCGTACTTGTATTCGGCGTACATACCGCAGGAGGCTTTGGTGCCGTCATGGACAACGCCACCTCACTTGCAGGTTACTTTACTTTATTCGCTTCCCATGACGCGGCAAGCGGCGCTTCTTCTCCGTATACCTTCCTCACGATCGTATCTACATTGGCATGGGGTCTTGGATATTTCGGAATGCCTCATATCTTACTGCGCTTTATGGCGATTGAGGACGAAAAAAAGCTGGTGATGTCCCGTCGGATCGCAACGATCTGGGTATTCGTCGCAATGGCAGCCGCAATCATGATCGGAGTCGTGGGTCTTGGAATGACCAAAGCGGGCGCACTGGAATTTCTTGAGGGAAGCTCAAGCGAGACCATCATCGTGCGCATTGCAGGTCTCATCAGTCAGTACGGCGTACTTGCCGCACTTCTGGCCGGTGTGATCCTTGCCGGAATCCTGGCAGCTACGATGTCAACCGCTGACAGCCAGATGCTGGCAGCCGCATCCTCTGTATCACAGAATATCATTCAGGATTTCTGCAGAATCAAATTAAGCAGTAAACAAAGCATGTTTTTTGCCCGTATCACCGTTGCGATCATCGCCGTCATCGCGGTATTTTTGGCAAGAGATCCGAACTCTTCCGTATTTATGATCGTAAGCTTTGCTTGGGCAGGCTTCGGCGGCGCGTTTGCCGCAGTTATGCTGTGCGCACTGTTCTGGAAACGTTCGAACATCTGGGGCGCACTGGCAGGAATGGTATCCGGCGGCGCAACCGTATTCATCTGGAAATTCCTCGTTCGCCCACTGGGTGGTGTATGGAATATCTATGAATTGCTTCCGGCATTTATCGTGTCTTTTGTATGTATCGTGATCGTCAGCCTGCTGACCAAAGCTCCGGACGAAGCAATCGTCAAAGAGTTTGAGGCAGCAAAATAAAAGGAATTACCTATGTCAGATTTATTAGAACAATTGATCCGCGTGTCCACCTCGCCGTACCATACGGCGCAGGCGGCACGTCAGTATCTGATCAGCAATGATTTTATCGATTTATCTCTGGAGGAACCCTGGCAGCTTGAAAATGGGCAGGGTTACGTCCTGACACCCTATGACTCCATGTTGGTGGCCTTTACCGTCGGAGACTGCTCTAAGCTTTCAAAGGGCATCCGCTTAGCAGCCGCACACGGAGATTTTCCGGGCTTTCGCATCAAACCGCAGCCGGAGATCAAAAAAGACGGCTATGTGCGATTGAATGTGGAAGGTTACGGCGGAGTCAACCTGATGAGCTGGCTGGACCGGCCATTGTCCATTGCAGGGCGCGTGGCACTGCGCTCGGATGATGTCTGGCATCCTGCGATGCGACTCATCGATTTTCACCGTCCGATGCTGACGATTCCAAATATCGCCATCCATATGGAACGCACAATGAATCAGGGATTGGATCTGAAAAAACAGTCACATATGCTGCCACTGCTTGCGCTGGATCAGCAAGAACTCAGTGAGCACTGCTTTTTGGATCTGCTGGCTGAGGAATTGAAGGTTGATGTGAATAACATCCTGGACTATGAATTGAATGTGTACAATGCGGAAGATGCCTCGTATCTGGGATTGCAGGAAGAACTGTTACAGGCTCCGCGACTGGATAATCTGACGAGCTGTACGGCGATTCTCGAAGGCCTGACAGAAAGTCTGCTCACCAAGGCAGACGGGCTCAAGATCGGTGTGATCTTTGATCATGAGGAGATCGGCAGCGGTACCAAACAGGGTGCCGGCTCTGAGTTGCTGCAGATGATCCTTGGCCGGATCGTGACCGCTCTCGGACTGAGCGAAGAAGCTTTCAGCTGTGCTCTGGCATCCTCGACATTTCTGTCTGTAGATGTTGCGCATGCCTATCATCCGGCATATGACAAGCATTATGACCCGAAGCACCACTGTATTCCGTCAAAAGGCTTTTGTATCAAACAGGCTGCTTCGCAGACCTATGCCACTGACAGCGAGGCGATCTCGATCGTTCAGCAGATCTGCGACCTGTCAGGCATCCCTTATCAGAAATATGTCAACCACGCAGATGAACGTGGCGGCAGCACGCTTGGCAGCATCGCTTCCACATTTCTTCCGGTCCGCACGGTTGATATCGGTATCCC
>JALEJB010000113.1 GCA_022768825.1 Lachnospiraceae bacterium | reverse complement strand
CCCATTGCATCCCTCATTGTGACAAACGCAAAGATCAAACAGATCGCAAACGGAAACGAATCTACACCGTAGACAATCCCTGCGGATACCGCCAGACAGCTCACCGTGGATGAATGCGCGGATGGCATTCCGCCATCTCCCTCTTTTTACTCGAACAACATTCTAGCACAGAACAGCACAAAAAACGACCCTTTACAGGGCCGTTTTTGATTTTTCTTAATAATTTTTCAAAGTCTTTCCTACCGGAACCACATATGTATAGATAATGACTTTTCCTCCCGCAGTCATCGTCGACTGTACCGTCACAGAAGCGATATTGACCTGCTGACCTGTGCTCAAAGTAAACTCGGAACCCTTCTTTGAATCACCGGTTACCGAACATTCAATAATGTTTCCGTCTGTGACGCTCAGACAATGTCTTGCCAGCAGAACCGCAGAAGCACAAAACTGGGTTGCCGTTGTCTTATTAATGGAAACTCCCGGCTGCGGCTGCGAATCAATCAGTGTCACAGCACCACTTGCAGAAGCCTGAGAGGTTCCGCTTGTAAACTTCACTTCCATGATATAACTTCCGGTTTCTGCTTTTTTACAAACATTATCACTTCCAATCTTCATTGCAGTCAGATCCAGATAACTTGCATTGACCGTCACGGTAGATGCCGCCGCTGTTCCATCCTTTGTCAGATCAGATTGATAGTATTTCTCACCTTTTCGGATCGTCATAGAAGTCATATACATGTATCCGTCAAAGACACCTCCGCGGTACTGCGCCAAGCGCACTCTGCATGTCCGATCAGTCGTCGTATCACTTGTAATCGCCAGATCTACGACCGATTTATCTGACTCCAACGCATAGCTCAAGGCTCCGTTTGCCGGCGGAACCCGAACAACAACTACAAAATTAACAGTTGCAGATTTGCCATTCTGCGTCAAGGTCAGTGTATATGCATAGGAATCCTCTTTTTTGCCAACTGCACTCACCTCAATCTGATTGGTCAATGCATTGTAGACTGCCATATTTGCTTTCACAGAAGAGGACTCTGTCATCGTCGCTGTCTCAGAGGTTAACGAAATCGGCTCTCCATACTGATCCAGGCCCGTTACGTCTATATATCCCTTGTAGCCGTCTGCATAGGCATTGGACATCGTAAGCGTGGCTGTGCTGACATTTAAAGATGCGAGATACTTCGCCTCGGTAACAGTCACATCATATACATAATCATAGGTCTCGCCTGCATATTTTGCAGACACAACAATCTTGACACTGCCCTGCTTGATCGGAGTCACTTTTCCGTCTTTTCCGTCTTTTGCGATAATCAGTGTGTCCGGATCAGAACATTCATAGCTGATCGACTCATATGGAATCTCCGTTCCGTCATCATCCAGCGCACGAAAATGTGCATAGTAGGTAGTACCGATTGCTGCCTTTAAGTTATCCTTGTATGTACTTGAAGCATATTCCGGTGTCTTCTGATCAGTGGTCAATGTAAAATTCGTCTTGGTTGAGGTCGCTGCTGCCTTACAAAGAATGGCCTTCTTGTTTGACAAGACATTCGTGACATCTGCCTTATTGGTATAGGTGATCTCTACCAGTCCATACTTTCCAACCTCTGTCATGTACACTTTATTGGCAGTTGTCAGATATCCATTGGTAATCTCTACCCGGTATGTCACGGTTCCCTCATAAGCTGCCGTGACATCGACTCCCTGTGCATCATAAACCGCATACTCAATGGCGGTCTCTTTCTTCACAGTTGCCGCTTCTGTCAAAATATCAACACTGACTGGCTTTCCGACACTGGCGGTAAAGCTGATGCTTTTATTGCCATCTGATACCGTATAACTGGTCGCATCCTTAAACAGTGTCGAAGTCTTTATCGTTGCAACGGTTCCGTCCTCTGAAAAAGACAGTTCCTTTGGCAGGATCACAGAACCCGCCGCTGAACGGATGGAATAATTGTCTATGGTCACCTGTTCTCTGACATCTGAGGCATAGATTGCCTGCAGTTTGTTGGCAGCAACCTGTTTCACTTCCATCATGGTGTTTGCAACAGTCACATCTGCTTTGGCAGTACGAATCACCTTGGACGCAATCTTCGCCTGACAGATGATCGTATAATTACCGGGCTTCTTCGGTGTAAACACACCATTGCTCGTGATATAGTCACTATAATCTTCTCCGGCAGCATTCGTCACGATCCAGTTTTTCGCATAAAGCGCATTTGCCGGAGTGATCGTGGCATTTACCTGATAGCTCTTTCCAATTTCGAGAATACCGCTTGTAAGCGCATCTCCGGAAAGCGTCACTGTCTTCGGGTAAACTCTGATCCTGCCTTTGGCTTCGACTGTATATTTCAGCTTGCCTTTGCTGGAATATATTTTGGCAACCAGTATGACACGCTTGTTGTTTACAGCAGTCTTTCCGCCTGTATTGATGGTAACCTTATTGGTTGCGGTTGTTCTGGTCACTGTTGTGCTTGTTTTCTGCAGTTTTGCATAAGCTTTTCCGGCACCTGAAATCGACCATTTCACCTTCTGGCCTTTCTTCAGATTCTGCAGCTTAAACGTATACACACCCTTTGTCGAACCATTCTCATATAAATAAGCATAGGTTTTTGCGTATCTCGGAGTGGCTGCCTGGACCGGTATCGGCATCATCGTAATGATCATTGCAAATACACAGCATGCCGCAAGCATTTTTTTCATTTTTTGAAGCATATTCTTCCCTCCCATTTCTTCCTTCTTCATACTCTTTGAAAGAGTTTGCTATAGATAACTAGATTTTACCATTTCATGTTTTCTACTTCAAGAGGAAATGATAAAAGACGGGACTTGTTTCTCGCAAGTCCCGTCTGAAAACTTATTTTACTTTGTATTTCATTTTTACAGTTTTGGTCGTACCGTTGTTCAGTGTTACTTTGATTGAAATGATTACTGTTCCTGCTTTTTTTGCAGTTACTTTTCCGTTTTGATCAACGGTTGCCACGCTCTTCTTGGATGACACATAGGTAATCTTCTTGACATTGTCCATATCCAGCTTTTTGCTGAGCTTTGCAGTCGCCTTCTTTCCTTCTTTCAAGGTTGCGCTGGTCTTGAC
>JALEJB010000111.1 GCA_022768825.1 Lachnospiraceae bacterium | reverse complement strand
AAAAAGGGCACTTGAAATCTCAAGCACCCTCATGTATAATCTACTTAGAAAGGTGATCGGAAGCAATTTCCGATTTGCCCTCAGTAAAATAACTTATTTTGAAATAGCATTCACTTTAGGCGGTGGGATGCTATTTCTTTTTGTTAATATGATTGTCTATGTAAGACAGAGCCGCAAACATTACTAACAACAGAGTCAATACTTCTATCGTGTTCATAGGGCATCACCCTCCTTTGCATTACTAGAGGGCATCTAACGAATCGAAAATCACATCCTACTTTCTTTTCAACTATACAATAAAATTATACCATATGCAGAACATATGTTCAATCAAAAAATGAAATAGCATCTGAAAAATGATATTTGAATTATTATCAGATACTCCTTTTTACAGATTTTCAGACCTGTGGCTCTACCTTCACTCCCCCAGCATCTCTCCTTCTGCCAGCGTCACTCCACGCAGGAAATCCGCTGTTGCCATACGCTTTTTACCCTCTAACTGGACTTCCAGTACCGAAAGCGATCCCTCTCCGGTGGCTATGCATAGTTCATCTTTGGTGATGCGCGCGATGCTGCCCGGTTCATAATTTCCATCGGTCGCGACCACTTTTGCCTTCCAGATCTTCAGCGTCTTTCCGTGCAGTTTGGTATAGGCAGACGGCCATGGATTGAGGGCACGGATCTGGCAATTGATCTCTTGCGCGCTGCGGTGAAAATCGATGACTCCCTGTGATTTTTGGATCATGCCGACCTTGGTGGCACAGGCTTCGTCCTGCTTCGTATAAGTGGCAGTCCCATCCACAATGGAAGGAATGGTGTCCACAAGCAGCTTTGCTCCCACCTCGGCCAGTTTATCAAACAGGCTTCCGCCGGTATCTTCTTCCTCGATTGGCACCGTCCGTTTTGCGATCATATCACCGGTGTCAATACCGGTGTCCATCCGCATGATCGTCACACCGGTTTCCGCGTCTCCGTTCAAGATCGACCACTGGATTGGTGCTGAACCGCGATAGTTCGGAAGCAGTGATGCATGCACATTGATGCATCCGTACTTCGGCAATTCCAGTAACTCTTTTGGCAGGATCTGTCCGAATGCTGCTACGACGATCATGTCCGGCTCATATTTCTTCAAATACTCCATGGATGACTGCTCTCTCACGCGCGTCGGCTGATAAACCTCCAGCCCATGCTGCAGTGCACATACCTTCACCGGTGGCGGTGTCAGCTCCATTTTTCTGCCCTGTGGCTTATCCGGCTGTGTCACCACAAGGGCGATCTCATACCCACTTGTGATCAGAGCCTCCAGTGTTCCCACTGCAAAATCCGGTGTTCCCATAAAAATGATCTTCATATTTTAATCCTCTTCGTAGGTCACATCATGCACCTGACCTTCTACCAATTCTGTATACATATGTCCGTCCAGATGATCGATCTCATGGCAGAGTGCCCGGGCCATGAGCTCCTCACCCTCGATGATATACTCTTCCATATTCTCATTCAAGGCACGTACGACCACATGATTTGGTCTCGTGACCTGTCCTGCTTTTCCGGGAAGAGATAAACAGCCCTCGTCACCGGTCTGTTCGCCGTCTGCCTGCTCGATCACCGGATTGATCAACACCACCGGTCCTTCTCCGATATCGATGACGGCGATGCGTTTTAATACGCCTACCTGCGGACCTGCCAGTCCGACGCCGTTTGCGTCATACATCGTATCCAGCATATCCTCGATCAACTCTTTGATACGGGGAGTCATCTCCGTGATCTCTCTACATTTTTTCTCAAGTATCGCATCCCCCTGGATGCGGATCTGACGTAATGCCATTTTATTTTCCTCCTTTTAAAATCCATTCATTGGATTAAAATCATAATAAATGCTCACCTGCTTTTCCTGCAGTGGATGCTCATGAATATATCGCTCAAAAGCCTCTTTCGCCTCTACGAGATCCTGATATTTTTCCGTCTTCAGATACACTGCCCGACGGTAAATATCATTTTTCTTCGCCAAAATCGCATCGCTCGGTCCGATGACACGAAGCCCCGGCCTTTGCTCCTGAAACCATCCTGCCACGGCAATACTTGCAGAAATTGCTTCCTCTTCTTTTGGAGAGGTGATCGCCAGCAAAAGCAGGTTCCACACCGGCGGATAACACATCAGCTTCCGATAGGCGATCTCCTGCGCATAGAATGCCTCATAATCCTGATTTTTTGCGGTCTGTATCGCAAAATGATCCGGCTGGTAGGTCTGGATGATGACCTCACCGGGCAGTCTGCCGCGACCGGCACGCCCCGCTGCCTGTGTCAGCAGCTGAAATGTCCGCTCGGCTGCCCGATAATCCGACACGCCAAGGGACAGATCCGCTGCCAGAATGCCCACCAGTGTCACGCCCGGAAAATCGTGTCCCTTGACGATCATCTGGGTTCCGATCAGGATATCCGCTTCCTCATTGGCAAAAGCTGACAGGATCTGCTCATAGCTGTCTTTGCTTCTCGTAGTATCATAATCCATTCTGAGGATTTTTGCCATAGGAAATTGTTTGGCTACGATTTCTTCGATTTTTTGTGTGCCCGCCTTGAAGCCCCCGATATACGGACTGCCGCAGCTTGGACAAGTGGAAACCGCCCGGGTCTCATAGCCGCAGTAATGACATTTGAGCATTCCGTTTCCGTGCAGACTGAGGGAGACATCACAGTGCGGACATTTGATCACCTCACCGCAGCTTCGACAGGAGACAAATCCCGCCATCCCCCTTCGATTGAGAAAAAGCATGATCTGCTGTTTTTTTTCCAGCCGATCCGCGATCGCTTCCTGCAGCCTGCGGCTGAGCATGGATTTGTTGCCGGTTCTCAGTTCCGCTCGCAGATCGATCACTTCACAGACGGGAAGCGGTCTTGCATTTGCCCGCTGCGTTAAATAAAACCGTTTCATACGTCCCTGCTCGGCAAAATAGGTACTCTCTACAGAAGGTGTCGCAGATCCCAGTACGACACTGGCTCCGGCGAGCCTTGCCCGCTCGATTGCGGTCTCTCTCGCATGGTATCTCGGAAGCGTCTCTGATTTATAGCTCCCCTCATGCTCCTCGTCGATGATGATATAACCCAGATTGGGAAACGGTGTAAACAAAGCGGATCTGGGTCCGATCATTACATCCAGCTCCCCGTTTTGTGCCCGCAAAAACTGGTCATAGCGTTCTCCCTGCGACAGTCTCGAATGCAGGATGCTGACCCGGTCTCCAAACCGGTTGTGAAAACGCATGACTGTCTGAAAGGTCAGCGCGATCTCAGGGATCAGCACGATTGCCTGTTTTCCCTGTTCCAGCGCCCGGGCGATCAATTCCATATACACTTCCGTCTTGCCGCTTCCGGTGACTCCCTGGATCAGATAGACATCTCTTTTTCCCTTTTGAAAATCACTGTCGATAGCATCGACGATCTGCTGTTGATTTTCGTTTAAAACAATGTCATATTCTTTTTTCTGAAGATGCGCAACCGGATTCCGAAGCTGATCTTCCGACTCGATCCGCAAGATTCCCTGTTCACTCATCGCCCGAAGCACCGCTGCCGTCACGTGAAGCTTTTTCGTCAGTATCTCATATGCGATACTGCCTTCTTCGATCAATGCTTCCAGCACTCTCGCCCGTGCGGTCTGATGCTTTCTCTGCAGCTCCACCAGCACATTTTTGGCTTCGATCGCATCGTTGATGGCCAGTACGACGGTGCGCTTTTGCTGCAGTTGCTCTTTTTTCTTTACCGGAATCACTGTCTTGAGTGCCTGATTCATCGTGGCTCCGAAATTTTTTCGCATCCATGCGGATAGCTGTATGAGCTGCGATTCGATGGGTACAGCCTGCGTGGAAATCCGTTTGATCTCTTTGATCTTCGCCGGATCATAGTCTGTGGTCTCGGAAAAGTCGATGACATAACCTGTCTGCAGCTTATTTCCCATGCCAAAAGGCACTACAACCTGCATACCAATTTCCAGTTCCGTCGACAGAGACTCCGGTATCCGATATTGAAATACTCTATCTAATTTTTCATGTGATATGTCTATAATGACGTCTGCGTACACAATTTTTCCTCTTGTCAATCAACCTTCATTCCCAGCTCTGTCATCGCATCTCTTATCAGCTCCCGCTCATCCATATGATACTTCTTGCCGCAGATCTCCTGATAGTCCTCATGACCTTTTCCTGCGAGTACGATGACATCCCCGGCCTGGGCATGCTCGATCGCATACTTGATCGCTTCCTTGCGATCGATGATCTCTACATAGTTTCCGTCTGTCTTGCCGATGCCGACCTTGATGTCATCAATGATCGCCTGTGGCTCTTCGCCACGCGGATTGTCAGATGTGATGATCGTCAGATCCGCCATTCTGCCGCTGACCTCACCCATCTCAAAACGGCGCAGCTTCGAGCGGTTTCCACCGCAGCCAAACAGACAGACAAGCCGCTTTGGCTGATATTCCTTTAACGTCGATAACAGACTCTCCAGACTCATGGCATTGTGCGCATAATCGATCATCAAGGTATAGTCGTCGCTGACCTTTATGATCTCGATACGTCCCTTGACTTTCGCCTGCTTTAAGGCGGCCTTCATATCTTCCTCATTGACCCCGAACTGGTCACAGACCGCCAGCGCAGTCAGGGAATTGTAGACGGAAAATTTTCCCGGTACGTGCACCTCGATGTTTGTATTGACTTTTCCCTTTACCTGATAATCCACGCCCAAAAAACCTGCTCCGGTGATCAGTTCCAGATTGGTTGCCTGATAATCTGCCTGATCACAAAAACCATAGGTGACGATCTCACAGGTGTGCCCCTCCAAAAGCTTTTGTACATGCGCATCATCTGCGTTGACGATGCCAAGCTTACACTGTTTGAAAAGCATACCCTTACATGCCAGATATTCTTCAAAGCTGGCATGTTCATTCGGTCCGATATGATCCGGCTCCAGATTGGTAAAAATTCCGATGTCAAAAGTAAAGCCTGCGACGCGATGAAGCATCAACCCCTGTGAGGATACCTCCATGACTACTGCCTCGATTCCGGCGTCCACCATCTTGCGAAAGCTCTCCTGAATCACATAGCTTTCCGGTGTCGTATTGACCGCGGGAATATGTGTCTCACCGATGATCGTCTCGATCGTTCCGATCAGTCCCACACGGTATCCGGCATGTTCCAAAATGGACTTGATCATATAAGTCGTAGTGGTCTTTCCTTTGGTTCCGGTGATTCCGATGGTCTTTAAGTGCTCTGCCGGATGTCCAAAATACGCTGCCGACATCTCTGCCAGTGCCAGTCTGGTGTCCGCTACCCTGATAATGGTCACGTCATCCGGCGCATCCACATCGGATTGTACGATCAGTGCAGATGCTCCTGCATCGCAGACCTGTGAGGCAAAGGTATGGCCGTCCACAACCGCTCCTTTGATGCATACAAAGACGCTTCCCGCTTCTACCTTTCTGGAGTCATAGACCAGTGTGGTGATGTCGAGATCCGTGCTTCCCTGCACAAGCTCATATTTCATATTCTCTAATAGTGTCTGTAACTTCATAATTTTGTTTCCTCGCTTTCCGTTTTTGATAAGCTTTTGAAGGTCCAACTGCTCTTTGGGCTAAACAAAATATTCTATTGTTAGTTTACTTCATTTCGTTTTTGATTGCAAATGCTACACACATTTGATTATTCTCTTTTTCTCCGGTCTATACTATTTCTATGAAGAAGATCATTTTAACTTTCCGGCAAAACCAATTTTCCAATGTCACCTACCTTTTTTGGTGGGCTGTCACATGGCTTATGAAAAAAATTTTTTCGCAGATGTATTAGGCATTCTTTTTCACAGAAATTTAAGAATAATTTCCTGTGAAAACAACTCCCCACTCCTTGAATTTTATCGCCGCTTATATTATGATAATTCGAGAATCAGTTGCTATAACGGTTGCGAAAATGGACGAAGACAAAGAACCGTTGTACCGACAATACAAGGAGGAAAATCATGCGACATTTAATGAATCCGCTTGATTTCACAGTTGAAGAGTTAGACGAGCTTCTCGCACTGGCCGACGATATCGAAGCCAATCCGGGGAAATACGCACATGCGTGCGACGGCAAAAAGCTCGCCACCTGCTTCTATGAACCGAGCACAAGAACACGTCTCAGTTTTGAGGCTGCCATGTTAAATCTTGGGGGATCCGTTTTGGGCTTTGCCAGTGCAGACAGCAGTTCTGCTGCCAAAGGTGAAAGCGTTTCCGACACGATCCGGGTAATTTCCTGCTATGCAGATATCTGTGCGATCCGCCATCCAAAGGAAGGCGCTGCACTGGTTGCTTCCCAGAAGTCATCCATTCCGGTCATCAATGCAGGCGACGGCGGACATCAGCACCCGACACAGACACTGACGGATCTGCTGACCATTCACAGTCTCAAGGGCAGACTCGATCACATCAAGGTCGGTTTCTGCGGCGATTTAAAATTTGGACGTACCGTTCACTCTCTGATCAACGCGTTGATCCGTTATCCGGGCGTTGAGTTTGTTCTGATCTCACCGGAAGAGCTTCGCGTGCCGAGCTACATCCGTACCGATGTGCTGGAAGCCAACGATATCCCGTTTGTAGAGATGGTGAAACTGGAAGACGCGATCGGTGATCTTGACATCCTCTATATGACCCGCGTACAGCGCGAGCGTTTCTTCAATGAAGAGGATTATGTCCGCATGAAAGACTTCTATATTCTGGATAAAGCAAAGATGGCGATGGCCAAGGACGATATGCTGGTACTCCACCCGCTTCCGCGTGTCAACGAGATCTCCGTCGAGGTCGACGATGATCCTCGCGCAGTCTACTTCAAGCAGGCACAATACGGTGTCTACGTACGAATGGCATTGATTCTGACATTGCTTGGAATCCAGGTCTGAAAGGAGAAAAACATGTTAAACATAAGCGGAATTCATGAAGGATACGTGTTAGATCACATTCAGGCCGGAATGAGCCTTCGCATCTACCACGATTTGAAATTGGATGAAATGGACTGTACCGTTGCGATCATCCGTAATGCCAAGAGTAATAAAATGGGAAAAAAGGACATCATCAAGGTGGAATGTCCGGTTGATTCCCTCGATCTGGATATTCTTGGTTTTATCGACCATCGCATTACTGTCAATGTGATCAAGGATGATGCAATCTATGAGAAAAAGATTCTCAGTCTTCCGAAAGAAGTACATCATGTGATCAAGTGCAAAAATCCACGCTGTATCACTTCGATTGAACAGGAGCTGGAGCAGATCTTTGTGCTGACGGATGCCGAGAAAAAAGTGTATCGCTGCAAATACTGCGAGACACGGTACAAAGGGTAAAAAGAATCATTTGACATTCATGAACGAAAATGCCATAATATACAAGCTATTGAGTGGGATAAATGATCGCGGCTGCAAGTGTCGAAAGACCGCAGGTGAGGAAAGTCCGGGCTTCATAGGGCAGGATGCCGGATAACGTCCGGTGGAGGTGACTCCCAGGCTAGTGCAACAGAAATATACCGCCAGCTTTTGCTGGTAAGGGTGGAAAGGCAGTGTAAGAGACTACCGTTCGTCTGGTAACAGGCGAAGCCATGTAAACCCCATCCGAAGCAAGACCAGAACGAAGCATTGACGTGGCCCGCCAGCTTCAGGTAGGTCGCTTGAGGCGTATGGCAACATACGTCCTAGATAGATGATCATTCACGACATAACCCGGCTTACAGTTCCACTCAATAAAAAGTCATCACACACGGTGAACATTTCATAATCCCACCACATATCTTACTCCGATTGTGCTTACACTCGTCAAGCTCGTACGCACAAAAGTCGTAAGATACGTGGTGGGATTGCTACGTTCACCATATTTGACACTTTATCTTTACCGTAACACAGAGTGCGAACAATGATCTGTATTTTGCGACTTTTGTGCCCGATAGTGCGAGCATGGCGATACATGATCGCTTTCCCATAACGTAAGGCGAAAGGCTATGTGTGCGAAGGACACATCGAGCCCGAGCCGTGGGGCAGCGAGGCACACGGGCACAATTTAGCAAAATATAGATCTTGTGGGCACTCGTCCTGATAATGCAAACAGTTCACTGTATCCGACACCTTTCTTGCCGCAACACAGAGTGTGAACAATGATCTGTATTTTGCGACTTTTGTGCCCGATAGTGCGAGCGTGGCGATACATGATCGCTTTCCCATACCGTAAGGCGAAAGGCTATGTGTGCGAAGGACACATCGAGCCCGAGCCGTGGGGCAGCGAGGCACACGTATAAAAAGGTATCTGACACTGTAAACTGTGAACGTAGAAATAAATCCCACAGCATATCTTACGACTTTTGTGCGTCCCGCATTCGCGGGCCCCCGCACAATCGGAGTAATGATATACTGTGGGATTATTTAACGTTCACGCAAAATTTTCACAGTGTCTGACACCTATGGGACTACAGATGAAAGCACCCTCCCCCGATAAACTCCCGCAGCAGGGAATTACACTGGATCACCTCACTTGGGATCGCAAGAAAATAATCGAGAAACTTCAGCAGACGCTTGGCTTCGATATATTCCGGGCAGTCCTTTGGAATATTAAAAAGCTGCGGTTCCGCATAGACCTTCAGAACAGCCAGCTCATAGATCAGCGCAGAGTTAAACACAAAATCTGCCTGCTCCTGAAACGGAAAAATATTTTTTTCCTCTCCTCTTCGCACACTGTCCCACATGGCGATCGTATTCTTGGCAGAAGTGCCTCTGGTTCTCGCATCCCGGACAATTCTGCGAAGCAGACGCCCATCTGTGGTCGGCAATGCATTGTGTTCGTCAATGGCAAGCTGCGTCAATGCGCTGATATAGATCTTAAACTTGCTCTCACAAGGCAGGGAATAAGAAAGCTTGTCGTTCAAACCATGGATTCCCTCGATCACCAGAATATCTTCCGGTCCAAGCTGCAAGAAATTACCCCGATACTCTCTTTTCCCGGTTTTAAAATTGAAGACCGGAAGTTCGATCTGCTCTCCGTTCAAAAGCGCTGTCATATCCCGATTAAACAGCTCAATATCTACCGCTTCCAGACACTCAAAATCATACTTTCCGTTTTCATCAAGCGGTGTCTTTTCCCGATCCACATAATAATTGTCCAATCCGATCGGATGCGGCTTTTTGCCATGGGCAGTCAACTGGATGCTCAGGCGGTGTGAAAACGTCGTCTTACCCGAAGAAGACGGTCCCGCGATCATAACAAACTTTTTATCCGGCTGGGCGGCAATCTGTGCTGCCAGATCACTCAGGCGCGCTTCCATCTCCGCTTCCTGCATCAGAATGATATCCTGAATCCTGCCCTGGGCAATCGCATCATTTAATTCACCGATATTCTTGACACCCATCTTCTGTCCCCAGACGCTGGACTGATACTGGGTATCAAATAATTTACCCGATTCCACAAACGGATCGATCTGCCCGGTCTTTGGGTTTGGATACAAAAGTACCATTCCGTGACGATAGCGGACAAGCTCAAACTTTTTCAAAAAACCGGTGGACGGCACCATATATCCGTAAAAATAGTCGCGGTATCCATCCAACTCGTAGATGTTCACACTGGAGCTTCTGCGATAGCCAAACAGCTTTTCCTTATCAACCATCCCCATATCGTGAAACAGTGCGATGGCATCTGCCGTTGAACGACTCTCCTTATGTATCGTCAGATCTGCCCGCACACTGGCATGCATCGCGGCGATCATCTCAGACAGCATCTCATCGGTGATCACACAGTTTTCCATCTGTCCGTTTTCGTTTTTCTTTTGCAATTCGCAAAACTGTCCGTTTCCGATTGTCTGCATCACGTGTACGCTGATCTGATCCTTGCCGTACAGATCATAAATCGCCTTTTGCAGCAGCAAAGATACACTGCGGCGATATGCCTTCACACCAACTTTGTCCGCCGTTGTGATAAATTCAAGCTTACCGTCCTCTGCCACTTGTTTTCCCAGCTCACGCAGACGGTTATTCACCCGAGCGAGCACAATGGGCCGTTCATAGTTTTCCTGATACTGTCTCGCCAACGTCAGATAGGTTGTACCTGCTTTTACCGATACCTTTTTGCCTTCAATCTCCAGTGTTTTCATAGTAATGTCCCTCTCCTTCCAAGTTAGTTTTCATTCAAGAACGCCTCTGCGTTCTTGCTGCGGAATGCACGTCTGCTTGCAGACATCCTCAGCTGCGCATTCCTGCAATTAGATCACACGAAATACTTCCCTCGTCTGTGGTACATGAATTTTCAACACCCCCATGTGTTGTTCCATGTACTCCTTCATATATTCCGTAAAAATATGCTCTAATCCGTAATGCCCGGCATCGATGATCGCTAACCCCTGCGCCACTGCATCGATGCCATTGTGGTGATCGATATCCCCTGTCACCAGTACATCGGCTCCCTTGCTGATCGCCGATGAGATCGTGCTCTTTCCGGAGCCCGGACAGATTGCAATCGTATGGATCTTTGTGTCCGTTTCCCCAAATATACGAACACTTTCCAACCCAAAGCTTTCCTTGACAAGTCCTGCCAGCTCCGCCAGTGACAGGGATGACTGTAGTGCGCCAATGCAGCCGATACCAAACTCTTTTTCGTCTTTGGTAAAACACACATCCAGCACGGATACATCCTTCAGCTGCAGACGGTCTGCTGCCAGATCCGCCATCTTGGCAATATCAAAATTTGTATGCATCGCATAATAGCTTATGCCGGCCCTTGCCAGTTTTAGAAGTCTTTTCCCGATAAAATCCTCGGTTGTGATTCGTTTCAGCGGTGAAAAGATCAGCGGATGATGCGTCACGATCAGGTCAGCATTGTGCGCGATCGCTTCCTCCACAACCGCGTCGTCCAGATCCAACGCGATGCAGACGTTATGTATCTCGCTGTCCAAATCGCCGATCTGCAATCCGCTGTTATCCCAGCTTTCCTGATAACCTTCCGGTGCCAGCTCATTCAGCCCGGCGATCACTTCTCTTAATCTCATATTTATTTCCTCTTTCTCGGAACATCAAAGCATCCGTCCGTGAAGAATCGTCTCCCGGTACATGGATTGATCTCCCTTTTTCAGTCTAGAATACGCAGCGCTTTTTCATTGTTCAAAAGAGAAGCCTCCACTTCCCTTTTCCGGTTTCTGACCCGTTCACTGTCCCCCGCCGTATGAAGTCCCGCCAGAATCTGTTCCAAAGTCTGATGCTCCTTTTCCAAAAAGCTTCGCAGTACCGGATGCTTCTTTTCCAGCAGGCTCGGTCCGTAGCTCAGCGCAAGGTCAGGATCCATCCCATGATCGGACCATGTCTTTTTCGGACAGATCTTCAAGACCGGATAGTATTTGCCATCCTCCAGTACCATCTCTTCAGACAGGATACAAAAGTTCTGCTCCCGCAAAAACCTTCGCACCAGGACAAGCTCCGACTGCGGCTCCAGGATCAGCTCGTCCAGCGAACGTACAAGCTCCGGTTTCGCACTCAGGATGCGTACCGTCAATGCTCCGCCCATTCCCGCGATCAACACGGTATCTACTTCCCCGATCTGCAGCTGTTCCAATCCGTCTGACAGGCGGGTAGTGATCACATCATCAAGACCTGCGCTTCGGATATGCTCTCTTGCGCGGGACAGTGGTCCTTCTACCACGTCCATGGCGATCGCAGAGGGAATGATCCCCTTTTGGATCAGATAGATCGGCACGAAACCGTGATCGCAGCCGATATCCGCCAGACGGTTCCCCGGACTGACCTGATCTGCGATGGTCTGCAGTCTGTATGATAATTTTTCCATATTACTCCAGATAATCCTTTAACTTGCGGCTGCGGCTCGGATGACGAAGCTTGCGCAAAGCCTTTGCCTCGATCTGACGGATACGCTCACGGGTGACATTAAACTCCTTGCCCACCTCTTCCAGTGTTCTGGCACGACCGTCATCCAGACCAAAACGAAGTGTCAGTACTTTTTTCTCACGCTCGGTCAGCGTATCAAGTACTTCTCCCAGCTGCTCTTTCAGAAGTGTAAACGCTGCTGCGTCTGCCGGAACAGGTACATTGTCGTCCTGAATGAAATCACCCAGATGCGAATCCTCCTCCTCACCGATCGGCGTCTCCAGCGAAACCGGCTCCTGGGAGATCTTTAAGATTTCACGCACCTTTTCCACCGGCATCTTCATCTCTTCCGCAATCTCCTCCGGACTTGGCTCGCGTCCCAGTTCCTGTAAAAGCTGACGGGATACGCGGATCAGTTTGTTGATCGTCTCAACCATATGAACCGGGATACGGATCGTTCTTGCCTGATCGGCGATCGCACGGGTGATGGCCTGACGGATCCACCAGGTCGCATAGGTAGAAAACTTATAGCCTTTGCGGTAATCAAATTTCTCAACCGCCTTGATCAGACCTAAGTTTCCTTCCTGAATCAGATCCAGAAACAGCATACCGCGTCCCACATAACGCTTGGCAATACTGACAACCAGACGTAAGTTTGCCTCAGCGAGACGCTGTTTTGCAACCATATCGCCAAGCTCCATACGCTTTGCCAGCTCGATCTCTTCCTCTGCACTCAGAAGCGGTACTTTTCCGATTTCCTTCAGATACATACGAACCGGATCCTCGATGCTGATTCCGTCCGGCACAGACAGGTCGATCTGCTCGACTTCCACCTCGTCCTCTTCGCTTAAGATGATATCGTCGTCATCATCGTCATCGGAAATACGAAGTACATCAATATTGTGTGCCTCCATAAAATCCAGAATCTGCTCAAACTGCTCTGCATTCAGATTCATACCCTGGAAATAATCACTGATCTCCTGATATTCCAGCATGTTTTTCTTTTTCTTGGCAATCTGCAAAAGCTCATTTAACTTCGTATTCAACAGCTCCGTTGCAACTGCTGCCTCTGATGCCTGCTCATTTACCGCATCAGCCTTTTTTGTCTTTGCTTTTGTAGTTTTCTTTTCTTCCATGTTTCTCCATCCTCTCGTAGTTCGTATATATCTTGTCCGTTTTTGCAAAATTCTATGTAAAACGGAGTATTGACAGTTTCTCTGTTTATTTTTTCTGCGCTTTTGCGGCATCCACAAATCGCTGCAGGTCTGCCAGATCAGTCACATCCACCTGATCTTTTTTGCTCTGTAAGCTGTCCTGACTAATGCGGTTTATGACATCCTCAAGTGCTTTATTCTGATCGTTTTCCGATTCCAGCTGCGGCAGCCTTGCGTGAAACAATCCCGCAACCACTCTCTGCTCTTCCTCATCGGAAAAGGTACTGATGATCTGTGCCGGATTCAGATTTCCCGATTCCAGCTGCTCATACAAAAGCGTCGCCACTTTTTGGTACAGCTCATCCGTAAAATCCTCCGGCTGTACGCGTCCTTTGATCCTCGCATACAACTCCGGCTTGTCCGTCATCCACGTCAAAAGAAGCTTCTGCGCCTGATGGGAACCATCCTCGCGTTTTTTATGGTTCATTCCGGATTTTAATTTTTCCGGTTCCTGATCCAAAGTCTGCGGCGGTGTCTCGCCTTTTGCCCCCAGATTGAACACCAGCTTTCGCAGCTGTTCAAATCCGATGTGATACTTGTCCGCCACTGCCGCAATATAATTTTCGCGCTCCAGCTCCTCGGAAAAAGCCAACAGCCGCTTTGCCACCTGTGTATGAAATGCCGTCTTGCTCTCCGGATCATTCATATCAAAATCCCGCTCCAGAATCCGAAGCTGGAAGAAAAAGCTGTTTTCCGCTTCGTCAATGCGCTTTTGATATTCCTCGGCACCCAGTGCCTTGATAAATTCATCCGGGTCTTTGTACGGCTCCATGTGAACAACCTTCGTCGTCAGTCCCACATCCTTGAGGATTGGGATCGCGCGAAGGGCTGCCTTGATTCCCGCGCCGTCGCTGTCAAAGGTCAGATAGACTTCCTTGGTATAGCGTTTCAGCAGTCTGGCGTGTCCCGGTGTAAACGCGGTGCCAAGGGCTGCCACTGCATTGTCAAAGCCTGCCTGATGCAAGGCGATGACATCCATATATCCCTCACAAAGCAGCATCTGCGGCTTCTTCGTCAGCCTTGCCAGATGCAGACCATACAGATTTCTGGATTTATCAAAGATCGGTGTCTCCTGTGAGTTCAGATACTTCGGCTCTCCCTCACCCATGACACGACCGCCGAATCCGATCACCTTGCCCCGGACATCCATGATCGGAAACATCGCACGGTTCCAGAATTTATCATGTCCGCCGCGCCTTTCATCGTATCCCACCAGCCCGGAATCCTTGAGCAGATCATCGGAATAGCCCTTACTCTTTAAATACCGGTAGAGATCATCGGAATATTTGTCCGAATATCCCAGACCGAACTTTCGCATCGTCTCATCGGTCAGCTGACGTCCCCGGAAATACTCATATGCCTGTGCGCCTCTGGGACTTCGAAGCAGACTGTAATAATACTTACCCGCTTCCTTTTGCACCTCCAAAAGCCTGCTCTTTCGATCCGCTTCCCGCTTCTGTTCGTTGGACAGTTCCTGTTTCGGCAGCTCCACACCTGCCCGGTCGGCAAGCTCCTGCAAAGCCTCCGGAAACGTCGCATTCTCATAATTCATCAAAAATGTGATGACATTGCCGCCGGCGCCGCAGCCAAAGCAGTAATACATCTGTTTTCCCTGTGATACGGAAAAAGACGGGGTCTTTTCATTGTGAAACGGACACAGACCCATATAGGTGCTTCCTCTTTTATGCAATTTTACATATTGTGAAATAATATCCACGATATCCG
>JALEJB010000090.1 GCA_022768825.1 Lachnospiraceae bacterium | reverse complement strand
CAGTAATAAAAGACATTCATTTCCTGAGAACGGTAAATGGGTGTCTTTTTTGGTGAAAAAGATATGATGACATATAGGGAAGCAGAAGCATATATCAAAAGATCCTATGATCAGGTGATCCGACTGGGACTTTCTCGCATGAAGGTGCTGTTGGATAAATTGGGCAACCCGCAGAACAGTTTGAAGTTTATCCATGTCGCCGGTACGAACGGCAAGGGATCTGTCTGCGCGATGACCGCCCAAATTCTCCAATGCGCAGGCTATCAGACAGGACTGTTTACGTCGCCGGTGATTTTTGATTATCGGGAACAATTTCAGGTCAACGGTGAGATGATATCCAAAGAGGATTTTTCAAGGCTCGCCCAGTCGGTGAAGCAGGCCTGCGAGCAAATGGATGATCCGCCGTCGGAATTTGAAAAAGCGGTGGCACTGGCATTTTTATATTTTAGAGAGTGTCATTGCGATCTTGTCGTTCTGGAAGTTGGTATGGGTGGAACGGATGATGCCACCAATGTCATAGGAACGCCGCAAATCGCTGCGATCGTAAATATTGATTTTGACCATATGGGATTTCTTGGAAACACGCTTGCGCAGATCGCGGAAAAGAAAGCAGGCATCATTAAGGAAGCAGGAACCGTAGTGACTGCGGAGCAGAAGGCTGAAGTGATGGCTGTCTTAGAAGAAACGTGCGCTGCAAAGCATGCGGTTCTGATCAAAACGGCGGCTTCGGATCTTAAGGTCAAAGAGAAGAATTTGGACGGACAGTGCTTTGACTATGTAAAAACGACTGATCGAGGCATAAAAGGACTGCAGAATGTCAAGCTTTCTTTACTTGGTGATCACCAGTGTGAAAATGCGGCAGTGGTGCTGTCCATCATGGATCGTCTGAGGGAAAAAGGCTATGACATTTCCGAGCGCGCGATTCGTGAGGGAATGGGAAACGTGCACTGGCCCGGCCGATTTGAAGTGGTATCTAAGGATCCGTTGGTGATCATTGACGGAGCACACAATCCCGATGGAATCCGGGCACTGAGTCACAATCTACAGGAATACTGTCCGGGTGAAACATTCCTATTTATTGCGGGTATCCTAAAGGATAAAGATTATCATGAAATGCTAAAGGAGATGCTGCCGTTTGCGGACAGCTTTGTGACGATCGCGGCGGATAATCCGAGGGCGATGTCGGCGAGGGAGTGCGCCGAAGCGATCCGGGCATGCGGATTTGACGGAGAAGTACTGGTCCCGACCGACACAGGGCAGGCGGTTTCTGTCGCACTCCAAAGAGCGCAGGAGAAAAACATCGGGGTATGCGCGTTTGGATCATTATACAGTGTTGGATCATTATCTGCATTTATTCAGGACGAGATGAAACGTTTGCGGAATCTAGATGAAGTCTGAATAGATAGCGGTCAAATAATAGTGAGGTTGAAAATCAAATGGATAGTGAAAAAATCAAAGAAGGTGTCCGACTGATCTTAGAAGGAATCGGTGAAGATGTAAATCGGGAAGGTCTGTTGGAAACGCCCGACCGGATCGCGCGCATGTGCGAGGAAATTTTTGGCGGACTAAATCAGGATGCGGCTGTGCATCTGCAAAAACAGTTCAGTGCCACCAACAACAATATCGTATTGGAAAAGGATATCACCTTTTATTCGGTCTGCGAACATCATTTACTGCCTTTTTACGGAAAAGCGCATGTAGCTTATATCCCGGATGAGAAGGTGGCAGGCTTAAGCAAGTTGGCCAGAACAGTGGAGGTTTTTGCCAGAAGACCGCAGATTCAGGAGAACATGACAGCATTGATCGCGGATGCCATAGAAGAAAATCTGAAGCCGAAGGGCGTGATGGTCATGCTGGAGGCAGAGCATATGTGTATGACGATGCGGGGAGCAAAGAAGCCCGGGACGATCACGTCTACCATTGTCACCAGAGGTGTGTTTGAGACGGACTATTCTCTACAGCAGACCTTTTTACAGATGGTGCGGTCATGAAAAGAGTGAATGAGATCTACGACCATCCGGTTTTTCAGGAGAAATTTCGTGCACTGCAGGAAGTGGAAAAAGACCGGCTGTTTTGTAAGCATACATTGGAACATTTGATCGATGTGGCGAGGCTGATGTACATTTATGTGTTGGAGCATGATCTTTCTATTTCCAAGGAGATGATCTATGCGACAGCGTTGATGCACGATATCGGACGGATCGATCAGATCGAGCAGGGAACACCCCATGAGAAGGCCGGGGCTGCGTTATGTGATGTGATCCTGCCGGATTGCGGTTTTTCAGAGGAAGAAACGGCGGTGATCAAAGCCGCGATCCTGCATCATAGAAATAGGACTTACGAAAGTGAAGTGCCGGGAGAACACGATACATTGAGCGAACTGTTATATTGGGCAGACAAAAAATCCAGAAATTGTTTTGCGTGTGAGATGAAAAAAGAATGTAATTGGGATGAAGAAAAGATGAATCTAAAAATAGGGAATTAGTAAAAAAGGAATTCTTATATTGTAAGGATCGGAAAGAGCTACAAAAATAATGATTGATCAGAAAACATGGAGCGGAAAGGGGTATAAAAATAGGAAATGAAGATCGGGAACAAAGACTTTGACTTGAAAAATCACTGCTATATCATGGGAATCTTAAATGTGACACCGGATTCCTTTTCGGATGGCGGAAAGTTTAACAACCTTGATGCGGCACTCAGGCACACCGAGGAGATGATCAGGGACGGTGCAGATATCATCGATGTCGGCGGTGAATCCACCAGACCGGGACATACTGTGATCTCGGAGGAAGAGGAAATTGCGCGGGTGACACCGGTCATCGAAGCCATCAAAAAAAATTTTGATATTCCTGTTTCCATCGATACCTATAAAGGTGCTGTGACGCTTGCCGCACTGCAGGCGGGAGCAGATCTGGTCAATGATATCTGGGGCTTTAAACACGACAGTAGGGTGGCAGAGTACACGGCGAAATATGGGGCTGCATGCTGCCTGATGCACAACCGGAATGAGGCAGTGTACGATGATTTTCAGAGGGAATTTCTGTCGGATTTGCAGGAGTGCATTGCCATCGCCAAAAAGGCAAATGTGGCGGATGACAAGATCATTTTGGATCCGGGAGTTGGTTTTGGCAAGACATACGAAATGAATCTGGAGATCATAGGTCATCTGGAGATCATGCAGCAGCTTAGTTATCCGGTTTTGCTTGGAACCTCACGGAAATCTGTGATCGGTCTGACGTTGGATCTGCCGGCGGATGAGCGGGTAGAGGGAACACTGGCAACAACCGTCATCGGTGTCATGAAAGGGTGCTCATTCGTGCGGGTACACGATGTGAAGGAAAATGCGCGCATCATCAAGATGACCGAGGCGATTCTGGCAAGGTAGTGATGTGATCATCTTGAAAGTAGGTGAGACTCCCATCTTTATCTCAGTCAGATAAGACTTTCACTTCTGCAAGTGGTGAGTAAAACAAATTCGTCTCAGTGAGAGTACAATCTCTGACTGAGATAAAGCCTCCGGCGGATTGCAGGAATGCGCAGTTGAAGAGGTCTGCAAAGCAGACGCGCATTCCGCAGCAAGAACGCAGAGGCGTTCTTGAAAGGCGGAGAGAAAAACAAATTCGTCTTGCTGGGACTTCAATCTCCTTTCAAGATTTAAGCCTCCGGCGGAATGCAGAAGTGCACGAAGGCGTACTTGAATGGATACGGATGGAGGCACTTGCTGTTGAGAACGTGAGAATGTGATTTTGTGAGAATGTGATTCAGATAGAGGATTTGAAATGGATAAAATAAAGATAGAGAAATTGACCGTATTCGGAAAACACGGCGTGTATCCGGAAGAAAATGTGTTGGGACAGAAATTTCTGGTCTCACTTGCCCTGTATACAGATACACGAAAAGCAGGACTTACAGATGATCTGGAATGCTCTATCAATTACGGGGATGTCTGCCAGTATGTGAAGCAGTTTTTTGAGGAAAACACCTTTCAACTCATTGAAAGAGTGGCGGAACAGCTGGCGGAAAACCTGCTTCTTCGATACGACCTGTTACAGAAGGTGGATGTTAAGGTTGAAAAGCCTTGGGCACCGATTTTGATCCCGGTAGAGAATGTGGGCGTGGAAATCTCCCGGGGCTGGCACATCGCGTATGTAGCGCTCGGTTCAAATATTGGAGATAAAAAATCATACTTGGATGAAGCGGTGGAAAAACTGAAAAATCATCCGCTCTGTCAGGTGATCAAAGTAGCTGATTATATCCAAACAGAGCCTTATGGTGGCGTGGAACAGGATGTATTTTTAAACAGTGCACTGGAGCTTCGGACATTATTGTATCCGGAAGAATTGTTGAGATTATTAAATCAGATCGAGGCGGAAGCAGGGCGGGAGCGAACCATCCACTGGGGGCCGAGAACGCTGGATCTGGATATCTTATTTTATGATGACTGCATCATAGATACACCGACGCTTACGATCCCGCACATCGATCTGCAAAACAGGGATTTTGTGCTGCTTCCCATGGCAGAGATTGCACCGTACTTCCGGCATCCAACCCTTGGATATACAATGCAGCAGTTATTAAACAGGTGTCAGACACTGTGAAAACGATATACCATGGTTTTACTATCTTCACAATGTCTGACATCTGTTGTTGATAAGCAGCCAATCGATCAGGTGCTCAGATTTGATGCCATCGTAGGATGAATCAAATCCGGGATCGAGTGATAAGACAATTTTTTCATAGTTGTCCCGGATTTTTCGGAGCGGATCTAATTCTCGTTTTCGTACATCCTCGCTTTGCATGGATTCCGTTACTTGAATATACATTTTATCGTTA
>JALEJB010000085.1 GCA_022768825.1 Lachnospiraceae bacterium | reverse complement strand
TTTTTTCAAGAGAATCCAATACTGCTGCATAAATCCCGCATCTACATTTTTATTCTGACAGATTTCTATACAGCCTTCCAGCCAGTTCAAAACATCTACACCAAAACTTTTACGCATTAACCATTCCGGATGCACCATTCCCTCATAACTTTGCTCTTCCGGATCTCTTCCATCCAATGTTAGATAAATTATCCGATAGTCCTGATATCTGCATACCCGAACATAATCCTCATACCGTTTCAGTTGTCGCGGCTGATCTTCTGCATCTACTTTTAATTCAACCACTACACATTTTTTGCCATGTCCACTCGGTTTAAAAAACAAATCCAGTCTCCCATGTTTTTCTGTGTAATACTCTCGTTCAACCGTCCATTGCTCACGCAGAAAACTTTTTGGAATCCCCATACTGATCAGAAACTGCTCTATAAATTCTTTTCTACGATCAGAATTTCTGTAATTGAGTATTGAATATATCATGTATTCATGCGTCTCTTCTTCTCTGCGCTCAATATCCATCAGTGTAAAAACATTGTAATTCAACCCGATCTGTTCTCTTTTTGAACGGTATTCCTCTACAATATCCGCAACCTGACCAATCAATTCCTGCATGTATTTCTCCCCATAATCTTACTTTAAATTCACACATTTTTCTCTGATAAAGGCATCAAACCCCGACGCATCGCCCACGAATCCATCATCGACATACATGATGCCGTTCTGCTTCGTGAACATGAGCACGCTGCATGTTTGCAGACGATGCCATGCAATCACCTGATCATATGTGATCTCCACGGAGACATTTCCCTCCTCCATCTTGATTGCCTCCCCAAAGGTGACAACACACTGTGGGTGTTCCCCGCCATGTACACGCTGACCATAATCAAGCATGGACTTTAATGTCAAACGCGGTGCCAGCCATACGACTGCCAGTACCATTATAATTCCTGCGCCACCGAGCCAAAGCAGCGGAACCGCATCCAAAGTCAAGCCGACAATCAATGCCAGTACACAGAGCAACGCTACGACCACACTCTCCACATAGATTTTTCCGCATAAAACTTTATTTACATACTCCCGATACATTTCCTTTGATGTATAAAAACGATTTTCAAAACTCATCCCTCTTAGCCATCCCTTTCATTTATAACAGCTCTCGAACGATTTTTTATACTATTCTACCACTTACCTATTTTTATTTCCACCTGAACTAATGATACTGCCATATTTTCTGCCAATCTGTATCATTGTATCAGAATAATACCGGCAATCCTACCAGATCAAGGTTGTATCGCATTTTCTCAATCAAAAAAAGAATGCCTCAAAATCAGACACCCTTTTTATGTTCCATAATTATGCTTTTAAATCATAAATTCCTTTCAGATAATCATACTGGCTGTAGCTGCCGCTGTTGCTGTATGCTGCACTGTATATCATCATGCTGTCCACGGTCGATGCCGTCTTTTCCGATATCTTTTGCATAAAATCGGATGACTTTGCACCATAATCACTTGCTGCGCCAAATGCAGCCTCTAAATCCTCTGCATTCGCAAGTTCCAGAGTAAACGTATCCAGATCCAGTGTACCATCCTCCAGCTTCGTGATACCGAGAGCTCCCAACTCGTCCTGATTCTCCCCATACAATTGATTCAGATCAGAGAGAAAATTCTTGTTGGTCTTGCCACCTGCTTCCGATAGATTGGTGATCAGGCGATTATACGCAGATACATAATCCATGATCGCCGCCTTCGCCTCACTAATATACTTCTCTTCTGACACTTCATCGGATGCATCTTTGATCTTTTCAAACAATCCTGCCTTCTGATCCTGTAGGCGCTGTAACAGATCCTGCGAAGAATCTGCCGCAGACAATGCCTTTTTATAAAAATCCTGCTGCTGCGCTTTTGCCGCAAGCTTGGCCATCGCAGGATTATTCGCTGTCATATTGCTGGTCAATAAGGACGCCAGACTGTTTTCATCATCCACTTTTTGATTTCCCGCATTGGTGGAATCATACAGTTTTCCAACCAACTGCGCACTGTTCATGCCCGTTACTTTCATGCACATTTCCTCCGTTTTGTGGAACATCGGTCCATTCAAAAATTTGCCTTCGGCAAATGGACCGACCTTCGCAATACATCTTCGATGTTTCTGTATCAGTTATCGACCACTTCCAAGAATTTCATAAGCAATACGTCAATATATATTCCGAAAAATCTAAAGTCTTCCGCCAAATTCACTCGGATACCCATTCAAGTGATGCACAAATAACTCTGCACTAATTTTTCTTCGGCTTGGGATTGACGGCCGTCGGATCGGTCTTTAACAATTCCTTGTAGTCGTCCTCACTGATATAACTGGCCGCATTGGAGATGCGTGCGTTTTCTGCCGTCAGATAAACCTTTTCTCTGTAATATGCCACCACAGGAGTACCAACCTCCAGTGTCTCATATAACTCTTTTGCAGTCTCAGGCGGCAGATTGACACAACCGTGAGAACCGGACGTGAGATAAATCTGTTCGCCGAATTTATTTCTCCAGGAAGCATCATGAAAACCGACATTGTACGCAAATGGCATAAAATACTTGACCGGAGAAGAATATCCTTCTCCTACAAGCGTCGCATTTCTTTCCTTGTATACGATCTTAAATACACCATCCGGAGAACCGTTATTCCGGCTCAGATTTCCTGATACAAAATCCGATTCCAAAACCAGTTTTCCTTTTTTGTAATACCACATATGCTGATTCGTGTAATCTACTTCCACATAAGTCGATCCGATATCATTACTTCCATATTTCTTTGCCGTCTGATTGTAGATCGGTTCTCTCTCGATTGTTCCTCCTGTCTCCAGATCTTCATAAATCTGCGCCTTTTCTTTTTCTTTATCGATCACCCAGCCGTAATCTCCGCCGCTTACATAAATCTTATCACCCATGGAAGTCTTAAACTTCCGTTTATCCCCATATGTATTATAAGTACTCGCCAAAGACTGCACAAAATTTGTAACCTTCTGATCATCCACACTGACCCGAAAATCTTCATCTACTGTTAACCATGACTGGATCTGTTCTCCACTAATCTCCAATGGATCCTGATCACCAAACGTATATGTAATCGTTGTACCAAAATATTTTTCAATTGTTTTCATACATTCATTTAAATGTGCATCGTCGCCGGTAATTTGAGGATTGATATACAAATCCTCCAGACTCATTTCTGTCTCACCCTGTTCCACAGCCAGCCGCACCGCCTGATACACAGTCTTCAACTTGAGTTTGCTCCCCATTACCTCAGGAAGCAACTGATAACCGTCTTCATCCGTCCATTGGATCGTGGCATCCACCGGCTCCACCATCTGCTCTTTTTGCATAAATGGCTGAGCTTTGACAGCCTCCTTTAACAGTTCTTCATCAAAGGTCGTATTCAATTCAATCTCATTATCCGTTGCTCTCTTTTTGCTTCCGATCCACTGATACGGATTCTGCGCAAGCAACGCATCATCAATTTCTCCGTTTGGTACATATTCATAGTGAATATCCGGTCCCAGAATCTCTCCTGTCGCACCATCCCGCCCCTGAATAGACAAAAGATAATCCGCAACAAATTTTCCAACCTTGTCTGTCGCCTCTTCGCAGGTCATTTTTGATACATCCACTCCGTTCATCTTTGTCCCCGGGAAAAAATGTGTCTTATAAAAATTAGCCTTTGTGAAAAAGATTCCACCCAAAATTGCCAGAGCCAAAACGATCATGGATGTTACTACGATTAGATATTTATGTACCGTCTTCATATCTCCTTGCCTCTCTTCTGATTTCATAACCCCTATTTTACTACAGATGCAAAAAAAAGAATAGCCATATGACTATTCTTTTTCTTGTTATTTTTGACAACATCTGACAATACATTCTCTATTATAACTGGAACTCGTTCATGCTATCCTCAAGGATCTGTGCGACATCTTTCAACTGACCTGCATTTTCAGCAATCTCTTGCATGATGTTGCTGACCTCGATCACACTTGCAGAAGTCTCTTCCGTACTTGCTGCATTCTGCTGTGCAATAGCAGTAAGACTCTGAACAACTTCCACCACGCTTGTACGCGCTTCATCCAGCTTCGTAGTCTTACTTGTAATCTGGTTCACTCCTGCAAGCGAACTTCCGATTCCATCCTGAACAACTGCAAATACCTCGCTGGTCTTGCGCATATTGTCGCTCTGCTGGCTCATGATCTGTTTTACTTCGCCCATCGTCTCAACTGCCTTGGCAGAATCTTCGATCAACTCATGAATAATCTCATCAATCTGCTCTGCAGAACTGTTGGACTGCTCAGCCAATTTCTGAATCTGGCTCGCAACAACAGCAAAACCACGTCCGGCCTCTCCTGCGCGCGCCGCCTCAATCGAAGCATTTAAAGAAAGCAAGTTCGTCTCTTCCGCGATAGAAGAAATCAAAATCGTTGCCTCTTTGATCTTCAAAGCAGATTCATTCGTTGTATTCGTCTGACGATAAATGACATCGATCGACTCAATTGCCTGACGGTTGATACTGTCTAACTCTTTCAGGGTCTTCAGTGCTTCCTCGGATGACTCGCGCATCTGTTCAGCAGTTGCCTGCAATGTGCTGACCTCATGGTTCGTTGCCTCGATCATGTTACCCATTGTGATCACATCATCATTGGCTCTCTGCGTCTCCTGTGCCTGACTGGTTGCGCCTTCTGCGATCTCATTCACCGCAGTTTCAACATGGCCAACGGTTGTAGACGTCTCTTCTGCATGACTATCCATCAATTCTGATGTCTTATATAATTTCGTACTCTGATTCTTTAATTCTTCAATGACACCACGCATACGCTCTAACAGGTGTCGAACCGAGCGTGCCATCGTTCCGGTCTCATCTTTTCTCCAACTCAGCGTCTCCAACAATGGACTTTCGCGGAAGTTCAACTCTGCCAGACGATTGATGATTCCTGTAAGCTGTGTAATTGGAGCCGCAAGTTTTCCTGCAATCGAATAACAAATCAGGCAGGATGCAATTAAGATAAAGATAATTGCAAAGAATACGCGACGCACCACTTTATTCACCGGAGCTAATACTTCCGACTCATCTGCTGTTAAAACAATAATCGCACTCTGATCAGCGGTCACATAATATCCGGCATATTTTATAGCACCTTTAAACTCGTACTCAACCACTTCCGGTTTCACCTGCTTTCCGGCTGCCAGATCAGCAACCAGACCGGTAACCACAGCATTTTCTACCGGCTGTCCGATTTTTTCCGGTGTCGGATGATATAACATCGTTCCGTCAGCGGCTACAACATAGACATAACTGCTATCAACGCCCTCAAGTTTGATCTCTCCAAGCATGCCAGCCATCATCTCTGAATGTTCCAAAGTTGGTGTTCCAATTTCATTATCCACAATTTCACCCGCGGACTTTGTCAAATCCAACATATAGTTATGTACAACCGATGTCATATTAGATTTAACAGCAGGAATGGTAATAAACATAACTGCAAGATTCGAAATCATCAATGCTGCCACAATTAATAATACAATCTTTCCTTTCATTGAACCAAATAATTTCTTTTGCACATCATCTGCATTCATTGTTTTTGCTTTTTTTTGTTTTTTTTCTTTCTTAGCCATAGTTTCCTCCCTGAATACAAGATAAGACTTTTTCTCCTTGTACATATACTACAATTTTACCACTTTTTAATACGAAATCAACCATTTTTTTATCGAATATAACAAATTTACAAAATTTATTACAATTCTTATAAAAAAATGTAAAAGGATATTCAAAGTTTAGTGGGGTCTCCCTTTAGTAGGGTCTTTTAGTGGGGTCTGTCCGTAGGGGCAGTGATTAGGGGCTATTTAATGTAAAATCGGGGGCTGTAAAAAAACAACCTTAGCATAAAAGTTCCAGCCATGTTTTTCATGGTTGGAACTTTTTTCTTGGCACAATTCGTTTATAACCCGATTTAGAGCACAACTTAATAAACCTAGCATAGGATAGGCTCATATTTTA
>JALEJB010000071.1 GCA_022768825.1 Lachnospiraceae bacterium | reverse complement strand
TTTTTATTTGACAAAATCGTGCATTCCACCGGATATTCCAGTTCCAACTCCACTGCCTCTTTTCCGAAGTTGGCAGCCACAAGCACCCGCTGATCTTCGCTCACGCGATAGTACGCCATAACCGTCTGTGTATCCTGATATGTCGGCACAAAAAAAGCATGAGTGTTAACCCAAAACCAGAATTGCGATGCCAAGCACCGTCAATACGATACCAGTTGCACGGTTCAAGGTAGCCGCACTTGCCTTGTTTGCAAACCGGGCAGCAACCCTCGCCCATAAAAGCGTAGAAACCACGCAAAAGATCAGACACCATAGATCCGGAACGCCTCCGATGGCAAAATGACTGGCAGCTCCGGTAAATGCAGTAAATGCCATGATAAATACGCTGGTTCCCACAGCCGTCTTTAACTCATATCCCAACACACTTGTGAGGATCAGAAGCATCATCATACCACCGCCGGCACCGATAAATCCACAGATAAATCCGATTATTGTTCCGCAGACCACAGACTGGATCAACCTTTTTTTCGGATCAACTGCATCCATCGATTCTTTTGTGGTCATAACCGGTTTGACGATAAACTTGATACCCAATAACAACGTCATGAATACCGAGAAATTTCCCATGGTATGATTGGGCACACGACTTGCCACATAACTTCCAACCAGTGTGAAACACAGAACAAAGATCATCATAACGATTCCGTTTTTGATATCCAGATTCTTATTTTTCTTATAGGTGTATGCGCTGATGGCACTGGCAAGCACGTCACTTGCAAGGGCAATTCCCACTGCCTGATAAGCAGGCATCTGCAAAAAAGTGATCAGCATAGGGGCGATCACTGCTGCTGCACTCATACCGGCGAAGCCTGTACCTAAACCGGCACCGATTCCTGCGATAAAACATATGATAAACTTAAAAAGCATTGGATGTCTCACCTTTCGTTTGCAAATGCTCGAGTATTTCCGCGGGAGTGTGGATCACAAAATCCGCACCCTGACTTTTTATAAAATCTTCGTCGCGAAACCCCCATCCTACCATGATCACATCAATCCCTGCATTTCTCGCAGTTTGCAGATCGACTTCCGAATCACCGATATAGACTGCCTCACTTCGCCGGACCTGAAACTTGTCCATCACTGCATTCACATTGTCCGGGTATGGTTTTCTGCGGTAACCCTCACGATCACCTAATGAAAAATCAAATAATCCCTTGAAATAATCCTCGCATAAGCTTTTTACCGCATAGTCTGCCTTGTTGGATATCACCGCAGTGAGAATACCGCGACGTCTCATCTCCTGTATGACTTCCGGTATGCCCTCGTAGGGTCTTGTCTTGATCGCGCAGTGATCTTTATAATAATCATTGAACGTTTTAAACACTTGATCGATATCCTGTTCACTTGTTCCTGTCGGCACTGCCCGCTCCACAAGCTTTCGGATCCCGTTTCCCACAAAGCTTTTCACTTCGCCAATCGTTCTTTGCGGATATCCGTGCTTTTGCAGGCAATAGTTCATGCAGTCTGCCAGATCTTCCAATGTGTTTAAAATTGTTCCGTCCATGTCAAAAATTGCAAGTTTGTATCTCATATCTTATATCTTCCTTTAATATCATTCTGTTTGCATCTGTTGCGCAAAATCTTCAAGGTATTCTAATGATTTTCAAATCCAAGGATATCTTTGATGACTTCTCCTGCGATGATAAGTCCTGCCACCGATGGGACAAATGCATTGCTTCCCGGTATCTCTCTCCGTACGGTGCATGTTCTGTCAGTACTCGGCGGACAGATACAATTGGTTCTGCAGCTGATCTCTAAATCTTTCTCCGGCTTAATCGGCTTTTCTTTTGAATAGACGACCTTCAGACGTTTCACATTTCGCTTTTTCAATTCCCGTCTCATCACTTTGGCAAGCGGACAGACACTGGTATCATAAATATCCGCCACTTCAAACATCTCCGGATTCACTTTGTTTCCGGCACCCATGCTGCTCATAATCGGGGTGCCTGCTTTTTGCGCCTGAAGAACCAGTTCGATCTTTCCGGTCACTGTATCAATTGCGTCCACCACATAATCATATTGTGAAAAATCAAATTGATCCTTGGTGTCGGGCATATAAAATGTCTGATGGCAATTCACAACCGCTTCCGGATTGATATCCAGTATCCTCTCTTTTGCTACATCTACTTTATACTTTCCAACCGTCTTTCTGGTGGCATAAATCTGTCTGTTAATATTTGTCAAACAGACTTTATCATCATCAATCAGATCCAGTGTTCCGATCCCGCTTCTGGCAAGTGCTTCCACCGTATATCCGCCAACGCCGCCAATCCCAAACACCGCAACTCTGGAATGGGCGAGTTTTTCCATTGCTTCTTTTCCAAATATCAGCTGTGTTCTGGAAAATTGATTTAACATTGTTTCCACCTCCTGCGCTCTTCGACACTTAATGTCTCATTCATACTTCCGGTTCTATATCCTTGCAAGTCGAGCGTCACATAGGTAAATCCGTATTGCTTCAACTCATGAAAAATTTTCGTTCGATTTTCTTCCTGCATGATTTTCTCAAATTCCGATGGATGCACCTCGATTCTTGCAAGCTTGTCGTGAATACGAACACGCAGCTGATGAAAACCCATATCCAAAAGCAGCTGTTCTGCCTGATCTACCATAGCCAGTTTTTCTTCACTAATCGTTTCACCATATACAAATCGGGAAGACAGGCATGCAAAGGACTGCTTATTCCAGGTAGGCAGCCCCAATTCCTTGGAATATTCACGGATTTCTTTTTTGGAAAGTCCGACATGTCTTAAGGGGCTTTCAATTCCAAGCTCTTTTACGGCAACAAGACCCGGCCTGTAATCGCCATCGTCATCTGTATTGGATGCCTCTACGACTGTCTCGATCCCATTCTCTTTTGCAATGGAACGAATCTTTTCAAATAACTCATGCTTACAAAGATAACAGCGATTTTTCGGATTCTGCCTGAATCCATCGATATCCAATTCTTCCGACTCAACGACGATATGCCGAATGCCATTTTCTCTGCAAAAGGTCTTTGCTTCCTCCAGTTCCCGTTTTGGAAAAGAGCACGACGATGCCGTAACTGCAATTACATTTTCTCCGAGAACTTTCTGTGCCATTTTCAGTAAATAGGTCGAATCCACCCCACTTGAGAAAGCAACTGCCACACGTTTGTATGACTTCAGCAGTTTTTCTAATTCCTCTTGTTTATCACTCATTTTCTGTACCTTTCACTCATTGCTGTTATTTCACATACGAACCCGATATCCGGTGTCTGACATCCATACTTTTGTTTCTTTCATGGGAAATTCGGCGGAATTTCCTATGAAAGAACAAAAACACTTTACAGTGCTACTTCCAGCAGATCTTCCGTAAATATATCACCGATATACAATTTTCCGCTCTGGATTGCCAGACCGCACGGCTCTGCCGGTTCTCGTCCGTCACCCATAGAAAATGCTGAGACCACGGTCGTCACTTTGCCCTTGCTCAGTTTTTTGACACAGGCATTTCCGGTGTCGGAAATATACATCACATTTTTATATAAAATGATATCCTGTGGATTGGACAGTCTGGCATTTAATGCGCTGCCGTTTTTGTCTCCCTCAACGCCTTTTTTGCTGCCTGCGACGGTAGTCACTTTGCCATTTTCTATTTTACAGATCCGATGATTGCCGGAGTCTGCGACATAGAGTGCTCCTTTATAATAATACAATCCGGTGGGTTCGTAGAAGCGGGCTTTTTTCAGTGTGCCGTCTGCGCAGCCCTTTTTGCTTCCCGCCAAAGTCGTAACTTTCCCATTTTTATCAATTTTACGGATGACGTTGTTTCCGGTATCAGCGATATAGATCTCCCCGTCAGCACCCGCTGCCATTCCAGTAGGACGATAAAACTGTGCTTTCTTTCCGGTGGCGTTTTTGTAACCGGCTGTTTTGCTGCCGGCCAGTGTGGTCACTTTCCCACCCTTGTACCAGCGAAGGACGTGGTTCTCACTGTCCGAGATCAGCCATCCGCCCCGATAGGACACGGTGTCCCATGGTGCGTTAAAACGTGCTTTGTCCGCACTGCCATCTTTATATCCGCTCTGACCTTGTACGCCTGCAAGCACTTGATCGTTTCCACTTTTGGTTCGCACGCGCACCACATTTTGGGTGCGGTCCGCAATGACCAGATTGCCCTTGCTGCTTTTTGAAATGCCGGACGCAGCGAGCACGAAGCGATTTGCACCGGTCTCTTCACTCGACGTATCAGTGGTCTTGTCCTCATTTTCAATTGTTTCCGAATTTGTATCTGCCTGCACCGGGAGGGTTACTCCCGTGCATACCATTACGAGTGTCAAAAGTAAGGTGATTACTTTCTTTTTCATTGTGTTTCTCCTGTTCTATTATGTTGGTGGCTTTTTATCAGGGCATACCGTTTGTGATCTTACGTACCGAACCGTTCTGCGTCTTTAACGTCACCTGTCCTTCCGTTTTTTCCAGCTTCATCGTCGTGGCACGGGCAGTTGCCGCAAATGTCGGGGTGATTGCCGATGCAGTCATGATGCATATCATTGACACCGCCATCAGAATCCGCACGATATGTTTTTTTCGGTGATAATACCCTTTTTCTTCATAGCTGCTCCTTTTCTTTCTATCTCCAATCATATATGATCATCCGATCAGGTCCAGTTCTGCACGTATCACCTTTACCGCCTGACTGGAAGGAATCATTTTTTTCACTAAGCCTGCAGAAGATTCCGTAAGTGTCGGAATCTCAATCACAGTTTCCCCGGAAAACCGGTCGAGCAATGCTTTTGCCGATTCCTGCAACACCGCAAGACCGACTGCTGTACTGCTGTTTTCTGCATAATACTGTGTTCAAGTACGCCTTGGCGTACTTGCTGCGAGGATTGTCATGCTCTGCATGACATTCTTCTTCTGCGCACCTCTGCAATCCGCCGGAGGCTTTATCTTGGAAGGAGATTGGACTCCCACCAAGACGAATTTGCTTTACTC
>JALEJB010000067.1 GCA_022768825.1 Lachnospiraceae bacterium | reverse complement strand
GTTTTATTTGCTCTGATGGTTGTTGTTTTGATAAAAACATCTGATCGGCAACCGCAGCAAAAACCGGAAGAAGTGGTGACGGAAGAACAGGATACGCAAGATGTTTTAACGGAAGAGTTTCAGGTGGATGCTATACCTCAGATCAACGATCTGATTAAAAATTATTATGAAAATTATTCATCCGGAAATGTGGATCAGTTAGAGAATTTTGCGAAGCCGATTTCGGATACCGAGAAAAGCTACGTTGCGCTTTTTAGTCAATATGTGGAGTCCTACAATGATCTGAAATGTTACACCAAAAGAGGGCTGACAGAAGGCGAATATGTGGTCTCTGTTTATATGAATATGAAATTCAAGGATATTAAAACGGCAGCTCCCGGTTTGGATTTCTTCTATGTGCGAACAGATGAAAACGGAGACTATTATATTGATAATGCATATAGTCAGTTTAATCAATCCAATATGGAGGAAAGTACGCAGGCAGATGTCCAGTCTCTGATCAATGAGTTTGAGCGGGCAGAAGATGTCACGGATCTGATGGCATCTGTACAGGAAGAATATGAAGCAGCAGTTAAAAAAGATGCCGATTTAGATAAAATGGTGAGTACGACACTTCCGGCTGCAATATCTGAATGGGCCAAATCTTTAACCGAAGCAAAACCGCAAGATGAGCAAACCGACGAAGAACAGAAAGACGATTCTGAGACCAAGCCGGAAGGAAACGATAAAGAAGAAGCCGACAAAGAAGAAACCAACCAAACAGACAAGTCTGATGAAAAAGCGGATGCGCAGACAACGACAAAGAAGACAAGAGTTGTCTATGCAAAGGATACGATCAATTTGAGAAAGAAACCATCTACCAATTCTTCTGTGCTCAAACAGATTGCAGTGGGAACCAAGTTCAAGATGTACACGGGTTCTGATACAAAGGGATGGGTGAAAGTAAAAGTTGGAAGTAAGGTTGGATATGTAAAGAAAAAATATCTGACGACACAGAAGAGTAAAGTTCCTGACATAACGGACCAGGATAATGACACAGCGATTTCGTTACCGGAAGGAAAGAAGATCACGTTATCGGATTCCGTAAATGTTCGTAAATCCATGAGTGAGACAGCGGAAAAAGTAGGACTTGCTTATCGCGGAGATACCGTGGAGGTCATCCAGAGTTATCAGGAAGGATGGACCAAGGTCAAATGGAACGGAGAAGTTGGCTATATTAAGACCGATTTAATTAAGTAAAATCAAGAAAAGTGCTGTTGCAAGTCAACAGCACTTTGTTGTTGGAGAACAGAATCATGGATCAACAGGGCATTCGAATTAATAAATATTTGAGCGAAGCGGGTATCTGCTCCAGACGAGAGGCTGACCGCTTATTGGAAGAGGGAAAAATCTGTATCGGAGATCATATCGCGACCCTTGGAGATCGTGTATTGGAGGGGGACACGGTCTATGTGGATGGCAAACTGGTTGAGCATGAACAAAAACGTGTGCTCATAGCTTTTAACAAACCAAGGGGAATTATTTGTACCACAGCGAAAGATCAGGGAAAAAACATCGTGGACTTTATCAATTATCCAACCAGGATCTATCCGATCGGACGTTTGGACAAGGATTCCAATGGTCTGATCTTGCTTACCAATGACGGAGATATTGTCAATAAGATGATGCGTTCCGGCAACCGGCATGAAAAGGAATATGTTGTTACGGTAAACCGGCCGATTACAGATGCATTTGTGAAAAAAATGTCCGGTGGAGTGAAAATCTTAGATACGGTTACCAGACCCTGTCAGGTGATGAAAGTAAGTGACTATGAATTTCGCATTATACTGACGCAGGGCTTGAACAGACAGATCCGACGGATGTGTGAAGCTTGCGGATATCAGGTGAGAACGTTAAAACGGGTTCGTATTATGAATATTGAATTGGGCAATCTGAAAGAAGGAACCTGGCGAGATGTGACAGAGCAGGAATGGAAGGAATTGCAAAAGCTGATCGCGCATTCCTCCAATACTACTGTGAAGCCGCGTGAGACGCAATCGAAAATGCGAAAATAAGAGATCAAAGCAGGGAAAATGATGATAGAAAATAAAACAAATACTGTTGAGAATGTAAATGAAAAAGAATATTACGAAAGTCTAAAACAGACAATCGAACGGCACATGGATCTGTACTATAATCAGAATACGAATGAGATCAGTGATTATGAATATGATCAGATGATGCTGGAACTGAAAGCGATTGAAAAGGAGCATCCGAAATGGGTGACCGAGGATTCACCGACGCAAAAGATCGGGGGCACAGCAAAGCGTGAGGCGGGAGTGACGATTGCACATCATGTGCCGATGCTCAGCATACAGGACCTCTTTTCTAAGGAAGAGGTAATTGCATGGATTTCCAAGGTGAAGGAGCTGCACCCGGATGCGCAGTTTTCCGTCGAACACAAAATAGACGGACTGAGTATGTCGCTGCGCTATCAGGACGGTGTGCTGACATTGGCAGAGACACGGGGAAACGGAATCGAGGGTGAGGATGTGACCTTGAATGCACGTGTGATTCCGGATGTGAGACAGACGATCACATCAGGTGATTATGTGGAACTGCGCGGTGAGGTCTATATGAGTCATGAGGCTTTCGAAGCTTTCAATGAAAAACAGGAGAGTCTTGGGAAAAAGCCGGCGGCAAATCCGAGAAATCTTGCGACGGGAACACTGCGCCAGTTGGACCCGAAAATCACGAAGGAGCGGGGACTTCGTATGTTTGTGTTCAATGTGCAGGATGCGACCGGTGAGAGTGCGCATCTGATGGACCGACATACGGCGGGATTGGATGAACTTGCGGCGCAAGGGGTGATTGTCGTTCCGCATGTGCTCTGTGACACGGCGGAGGAGGTGCTTGCGGCGATTGACGATATCGGGGAACATAGAGGAAACTATGCATATGATATCGACGGAGCAGTGGTAAAGATTGAACAGATCGCCTATCGTGAGGATTTTCCTGCAGGAAGTAAATATTCCGCAGGACATATTGCCTATAAATATCCACCGGAAGAAAAAGAAGTAGAGATTGAAGAAGTAGAGGTGGGTGTGGGACGAACCGGAAAAATGACTTTCCGTGCCAGATTCAAAGACCCGGTCAGATTATGCGGTACCAGTGTGCTTCGCGCAACACTTCACAATATGGACTATATCAGAAGCCTTGGTATTGATGAAGGCTGCAAGGCGATCTGCCGGAAACAGGGGGAGATCATTCCGGCGATCGTTCGTGTCACAAAGTCTACCGGAACGATCTATCAGGCTCCCGAGAATTGCCCGATCTGTGGACATCCGCTTGTGCAGGAGGAAGATACCTGTGACATTTTATGCGACAATCCATCCTGCCCGGCGCAGTTGAAACGCACACTGGCTTACTTTGCAGGACGCGATGCCATGGATATCAAAGCGTTCGGAAGCACTTATGTAGACATGCTTGTGGATAAAGGCTATCTGCATAACTATGTGGATATTTACCGTCTGAATCGCTATCGTGACGAACTGGTTGAACAGGGGATCATGGGAAAAGAAAAGAACACGGATAAAATTCTTGCGGCTATTGAAGCATCCAAGCAGAATGATGTCGCAAAGCTGTTGACAGGTCTGGCGATCCGCAATGTAGGAAAGGCTTCTGCCAAAGAGATCATGAAGCATTTTGACAGCCTGTTTGATCTGGCATCTGCAACTGTCGAGCAGCTGCAGGAGATCCCGGATGTAGGTGGAATTACAGCAGAATGCATCTGTCATTATTTTGCGGATGAAGAAAACGCAAAGCTGTTGACAGAAGCACAGCAGCTTGGTGTGAATATGACTGCGGCACCAAAAACAAAACAGGGAAGTGCCCTTGCGGGACTGACCATTGTCGTGACCGGAACACTGCCGACGCTTGGCAGAAAAGAAGCGGCAGAGCTGATCGAAAGCAATGGCGGAAAATGCACCGGATCGGTCAGCAAGAAAACCGATCTGCTTGTAGCGGGAGAAGCTGCCGGATCGAAGCTTACCAAGGCGCAGGAACTGGGTGTCAAAGTGATTTCAGAGGCGGAACTGCTAGAGATGCTACAGAGCGATAGGGCAAGTAAACAAAGGTATTACTAAAAACGAAAGAGTGGACATTCAATGAGAAACGAGATGAAAGATAAGAAAATGATCAAACAAGTAGGAAGATTTTTCGTATGTTTTCTCCTGACACTTACCATGAATGTACTTACGCCGGAACAGATAAAGGTCTTTGCTCAATCGCAGACTGTTCCGGATAAGGTATTGTTGTCAACTTCTTATGAGGATTTTGGAGAATACAATATTGTATGTGGAAAGAAAAAGCAGTTGAAGCTTCCGTCAAGCTTTAAAAAGGTGACGTTTCAGTCGTCCAATAAGAAGGTAGCTACAGTGACGAAGAACGGTATTGTACAGGCAAAACGTTTGGGCGTAGCGAAGATTACAGCAAAGAGTAACGGAAAGAAAAAGGTATACAAGATTACGGTTGTTCCTAAAAAAGTATCGGATCTGAAACTGAACCGGACCGCTGTATTGGTAAATGAAAGTGCGCAGTTAAAGGTAGTATCCGATAAATACGATACAAGTCAGCTGAAAGTGAGCTTTAGCAGTAATTATATGGGTTTGGACCATGTTGGAATGACAAAGACCGGAAAGGTTTCAGCGATTTATTCATCGGACAATGAAGCAACGCTTGCTACGCGATGTTCCAAGTTGATCATCTCTTATGGAAATTATACATGGCAAACTTACTTTTTTCGATTGGATGGGGTAAAACCATATATTTGTGAGACGGAAGCACTGATGCCATATCATTATTACTATTATAATGGTGATTATAGTGACACCATGACTTTGAAAGAAAAGCAAGCGCTGTTTGGTTACTATGTAGACTACCGTGTAGATGGTGTGAGACGTAATCCTTATGCGGAGAATATTACACTAAAGCCGGGAAATCATACGCTTAAAATCGGTATGGGAGAAAAAACAGTTACACATAATTTTGTTGTGATGGAGAAACCGGCTCTTGCGATTAAGACCGGGAACAGTGCAGGATATAATAAAGAAGATGCACAGGTTATTGATACAGTACATGCAATTGTTTCAGATCCGTCCGTGATACAGTCTGGTATGAGCGATCGAGAGAAGGTCAAGGCCATTCATGACTATATCATTCTACATGCAGATTATGATTATGGCTATTATGATGAACGTAATCATATGACGGATGAAGATAAGAATAAAATGCCAAGTAAAGTCAGTCGTGAACGATTTTCGGCATATGGCGTGTTGGTGAACCATACAGGAGTCTGTGAATCTTATGCAAATGCTTTTTATATGTGCATGAAGGCATTGGATATTCCTTGTAAGGTCATAAACGGCATGGCAAATGGCATGGGTGGTTGGGCGGCACATGCATGGAATCAGGTTTTGGTAGATGGAAAATGGTATTATATTGACTGTACTTGGGATGATATAGGACATTTGAAAAAAACTGATTCACAGGACCAATCGTATGATGCGATCGATGAGCCTTTGATTGACCCTGATTTAAGCGATGAGACATTACAGGAATTATGCGGAATATCTCATGCTGTGATATTAAATAACAGCAATAGCTTTTCCGGCATCAAATATGATTGGTTTTTGAGCGATACTTTGTGGCCAGATCATAAAGATGCGGAAGAAAAATACAACAAGATTGATGATTCGGTAGCTACTTGGAAAGGATTAGGCTTTTTATATCCGAAAGGGTATGCGGGAGAACGTTAATACAGATATAAGGATTGGAGAGGGGGCATACTATGCCGATAAAAATAAAGAGTAATTTACCCGCAAGGGAAATACTGGAAAATGAAAATATATTTGTGATGGATGAGACGCGCTCCGAGCATCAGGATATCCGTCCAATCGAGATTGGAATCCTGAATCTCATGCCATTAAAAGAGGACAACGAATTGCAGACCCTGCGTTCACTGTCCAATACACCGCTGCAGGTTAATGTGACGTTTATGACAGTGTCCAGCCATGAGTCAGCCCACACCTCACAGAAGCATCTGGATCAATTTTATGTGACTCTGGATGAGATCCGTGATCGCAATCTCGACGGACTGATCATCACCGGTGCTCCGGTGGAACACATGGATTTTGAACAGGTGGATTACTGGGACGAAGTTTGTGAGATCATGGATTGGGCAAAGACGCACGTGACCAGTACGCTGCATGTGTGCTGGGGCGCACAGGCGGGGTTGTACCATTATTATGGGATCAAAAAGCATCAGATGGACAAAAAGGTGTTCGGAATCTATGAGCATCATGTGATGAACCGGAAGATCCCGCTTGTGCGGGGCTTTGATGATTATTTTATGGCTCCGCACTCCAGACATACGGAAATGCGCAGAGAAGATATTGAGGCGGTACCGGAGCTGACGATTCTGGCAGAGTCTGAGGAAGCGGGAGTTTTTCTTGTGATCGACAATGACGGGCGAAAGATCTTTCTCATGGGGCATCCGGAGTATGACCGTATGACACTCCACAAGGAATATATGCGGGATAAAAATCAGGGCTTGCCGATCGATGTGCCGGTGAATTATTATCCCGATGACGACTACACGCAGAAACCGCGATTGCAGTGGCGCTCTCATGGAAATATTTTATATTCCAACTGGTTAAATTATTATGTCTATCAGCAGACACCGTATGAGTTTATCGTGAACCCATACAAATAGCGGATTGCAACATAAAAGGTTTGAAATCTGTAACATGATTTGGTATAATACAGAAAGCATGTTTCGAACGATTAGAAGATGCAGAAAGAAAATACAATACTATAAAGGATGGAAAAATCAATGGCATTATTAGCAGAGTGGCATAAGATTGCCTATAATGAAAAAATGGACAAGGGACAGCTTCAGAAGCTTTGGAATGACTATTTTCTGATTGAAAAAGCAATCTATGAAAAGCTTCTCAGCAATCCGGATGAGAAGGTAGAAGGAACAGTCAAAGAGTTGGCGGAGCGCTATGAAGTTGACATCATGACAATGACCGCTTTTCTGGATGGGATCAATGACAGTCTGGTGAATAAAAATCCGATTGACACAATGGAAGAAGATACACCGGTTAACCTGATTTTTGACAAAGAGCTTCTTTACAAAAACATGGTAGATGCAAAAGCTGACTGGCTGTATGAGCTGCCGATGTGGGATGATATTTTTGATGAAGAAAAGAAAAAGAAATTGTACTTAGAGCAGAAGAAATCAGGCACAGTTCGCAGAGAGGGCAAAAAGATCGGGCGCAACGATCCGTGTCCATGCGGCTCAGGCAAGAAATATAAACAGTGCTGCGGAAAGAATGCATAATTGCCGATCAAGGCTTGACAGCGCAGACAGAATTGATTAAGATAAAAGTTACAATTTTCATAAGACAATACGTTGAAGAGACTAACCAACTCTGAGTGACCCCAATCCGGTCCGGTGATTCCGTTATCATCATAAGAGACCTTTCTCGTTTGGACAACCAAAATGAGATCGGTGAACTCGGGGTGGAACCACGACTTGTCGTCCCTGACACTGCATTTGCGGTGTCAGGGATTTTTTTGCATCAAATAATAGAAAAGGAGAACAACTATGATTACAAAAATGAAAAATTTCTGGAACTCATTGGATGAGATGACTGCCGTTTCCAAGCGGGAACTGTTTCTTGGCGTGGTGTCCGCAGCACTTTTGGGTGCTGTGCTTGGCATGATCCTGACGCCGAAGAAGACAGTTACCATCGGCAGTAACAATTCGGGAAACGGATGCAACTGCGGAAACGGTTACTGTGACTGTGATGAGGAAGAGGAAGAAGCATAATCAAACATATTGATCAAAAAGAGAAAGATAAAAGGAGATAAAAAATGAAGATCACATTAAAAGATGGCTCTGTAAAAGAGTACAGCGAAGCAAAATCAGTCATTGAGATCGCAAAAGACATCAGTGAAGGCCTGGCAAGAGTGGCAGCTGCCGGTGAGTTAAACGGAGAGATCGTCGATCTGCGTACCGTAGTATCAGAGGATGCCAATCTGAACATTATCACTTTGTCAGATCCGGAAGGTCTGCGTGTGTTGAGACATACCGTATCACATATTCTGGCAGAAGCAGTAAAACGTCTCTTCCCGAATGCAAAGGTGACCATTGGACCTGCAATTGATGAAGGTTTCTATTATGATTTTGATGCAGAGCCGTTTTCAAGAGAAGATTTGGATAAGCTTGAGGCAGAGATGAAGAAGATCATCAAAGAAGGAAAAGAGATCACGCGCTTCACACTGCCAAGAGAAGAAGCAATCAAATTTATGCAGGAGCGCAATGAGCCATATAAAGTAGAGTTGATCGAGGATCTCCCGGAAGGATCAGAGATCTCCTTCTATGATCAGGGCGGATTTGTTGACTTATGTGCAGGCCCTCATCTGATGAGCACCAAAAATATCAAAGCATATAAATTGACATCATCTTCCATGGCATATTGGAGAGGTGATTCCAATAAGGCAAAATTGCAGCGTATCTACGGCTCTGCTTTTGCCAAAAAAGAGGAACTGGAAGCATATTTGCAGCGTCTGGAAGAGGCGAAGATGCGCGATCATAACAAGCTGGGTCGCGAGATGGGATTATTTACTACAGTAGATGTCATCGGACAGGGACTTCCGCTTTTTACACCAAAGGGAACCAAGATGATCATGAAGCTTCAGAGATGGATGGAGGATCTGGAGGATAAAGAGTGGGGATATGTTCGTACCCGCACACCACTGATGGCAAAATCTGATCTGTATAAGATTTCCGGACATTGGGATCACTATATGGATGGAATGTTTATTCTGAATAAAGACGACGAGGACAAAGAGACAATGGCACTTCGTCCGATGACCTGTCCATTCCAGTATTATATCTATATGAATGAGCAGCATTCATACAGAGATCTTCCTTATCGTATGGCAGAGACTTCTACCTTATTTAGAAATGAGGATTCCGGAGAAATGCACGGTTTGACCCGTGTGCGCCAGTTTACGATCACAGAGGCACATATCATTCTTCGTCCGGATCAGGCAGAGGAAGAACTGACCAGATGTACGGAGCTTTGCAACTATGTGATGAAGACACTGGGAATTGACGGAGATGTCACCTATCGTCTATCCAAATGGGATCCGAAAAATAAAGAAAAATATCTGGGTGATGAGGAGTACTGGAATAGCACACAGCAGTATCTGAGAAGTGTCATGCAGAAAAACAATATTCCATTTACAGAGGAAGACGGCGAGGCTGCCTTCTATGGTCCGAAGATTGACATTCAGGCAAAAAATGTATATGGAAAAGAAGATACAATGGTAACGATCCAGTTGGATTGCGCAAGTGCTGAAAATTTCGGTATGTACTATATTGATGAAAACGGCGATAAGGCATTGCCGTGGATCATTCACAGAACATCGATGGGATGCTATGAGAGAACACTGGCATGGCTCATCGAGCATTATGCCGGAAAGTTCCCGACATGGCTGTGTCCGGAACAGGTACGCGTATTGCCGATCTCTGATAAGTATATTGATTATGCGGAGCGTGTGGCTGCGGAGCTTAAGAAAAATGATGTGGATGTGACTGTTGACAGCCGTTCCGAGAAGATTGGATATAAGATCCGTCAGGCTCGTATGGACCGCCTGCCTTATATGCTCGTAGTTGGACAGCAGGAAGAGGCAGATGGAACCGTTTCTGTCAGAAGCCGTTTTGCAGGTGATGAAGGCGTGAAATCTCTGGATGCATTTATTGAGCAGATCACAAAGGAGATCCGTACCAAAGAGATCCGTCAGGAGATGCCGGCAGAGGAAAAATAATTACGAATAGAATGTGCAATTTCGGAGAAAATAATTTCATGTATCAGGTTCCCCTGTGAAATCTGATCTTGGAGAAAGGAGAAATTGCACATGACAAAATTAGATTGCAACGTAAGTAACTGTTATTACAACGCAGACAAGAAATGTTCCAAAGAAAATATTCTGGTGGAAGGTGCAGAGGCATCTGTGCCAACGGAAACAAGCTGTTCCAGCTTCCGTGATCAGGGATGCAGATGTTCTGCGAGCAATTCGGCGAAAGAGCCAAAGGACACACTGGAAGTTCAGTGTCGGGCAAAGAATTGTACCTTTAATAAAAATGAGGTTTGCTCTGCCAACCATATTGGTATTACAGGTGCCAATGCCTGTGTGACAGCCGAAACACAGTGCTCGAGCTTTGAGAAAAAGTAATTCAGACGGTAACAGGAGATCCCGTTTCGGGTTCTCTTGTTACCAAAAGCCAAAAAGGTGAGTTGGGAAGGATTTTAGAAAACATGGATATGAGTATCAATTTTCCGCATTTACATATTTACCTGGATCATGTGGGAAAAAATATCATGATCGGAAATTTTGCGATTGCCTTTTACGGCATCACGCTGGCGGTTGCCATGCTGGCAGGTCTGTTGGTGGCAATGAGAGAAGCGAAGCGTTCCGGTCAGAATCAGGATGACTATTTTGATCTTGCGATCATCGCGATCATCTGCTCCCTGATCGGGGCCCGGGTATATTACGTGATCTTTGCATGGGATCTGTATAAGGATGATCTGTTGTCTGTATTTAATGTACGACAGGGAGGACTTGCAATCTACGGCGGAGTCATTGCGGCGATCATCACCACGTTTCTGTTTTGTAAAAAAAAGAAATTATCGTTTCCGCTGGTCTGCGATACAGCCGGTCTCGGATTGATCACCGGTCAGATCATAGGTCGATGGGGGAATTTTTTTAACCGGGAGGCATTTGGTGATTATACCGACAATCTGTTTGCGATGCAGCTTCCGGTTTCCGCAGTCAGACAGCATGAGATCACAGAAAAATTGGCACAGCACATTGTCACTTACAATGGCGTGGATTACATACAGGTGCATCCGACATTTCTTTATGAATCCCTGTGGAATCTGGCTTTGCTGCTGTTTTTGCTCTGGTGGATCCGAAGAAAGCATTTTGACGGTGAAGTGTTTCTGATGTATCTGGCCGGTTACGGAAGCGGACGTTTCTGGATTGAGAGTCTTAGGACTGACCAGTTACTGCTTCCGGTGATCCATGTACCGGTTTCGATGGTACTTGCAGCCTGCATGACCATTGTATCTGTAACTATGATCATTGTGATTCAGAGGAAAACGAATGGAACAACAAAAGCCGAAAGACGAACAGAAGAAGAAAATCGAAGAGCTGAGAAAGAAACTGAATGATCTGCTGGCCAGCGGAAAGACTCCACAGGAGTGTCTGCCTGTCAGTCAGGAACTGGATGAGCTGATCAATGACTATATGGGAATTTGATATTTGATAGAAACCGCAAAAAAGAAGTCCGTGAGGGCTTCTTTTTTTGTGTTTTCTATTGATTTTTTGACCAAAAGGGAGTAATATGGTGGTTAGAAGTGGTGGGTAATGGTATAATAGTGGTTGAAAGTGGTGGATAAGTTGATAACATCGTGGATAAATCACAAACCAGAAACCAACGAGAGGATATCCAATGTTTACTGGTGAATACAATCATACTATTGATGCAAAAGGAAGATTGATCGTTCCCTCGAAATTCAGAGAGCAGCTGGGGGAAGAATTCGTTGTGACAAAAGGTCTCGACGGCTGTCTTTTTGTGTATTCTACCGAGGAATGGAATCGCTTTGAAGAAAAATTCAGCGAGGTTCCGCTTACCACAAAGGATGCCCGTAAATTCTCGAGATTCTTCTTTGCCGGTGCAGCCACTTGCGAAGTGGACAAGCAGGGAAGAATTTTACTTCCGGCAAACTTAAGAGAATATGCAGGTCTGGAAAAAGATATTGTCTCAGCAGGTGTGATGAACCGTGTGGAGATCTGGGACAAGAATCGCTGGATGGACAACAGTGAGTACGACGATATGGATGAGATTGCCGAGCATATGGCAGAGCTTGGACTTAGTATTTAGAATGATGGTAGGGAAACGAAGCATATGGAATTCAAACATATATCTGTGTTGTTACAGGAATGTATCGACAATCTGAATATTAAGCCTGACGGAATCTATGTAGACGGTACTTTGGGAGGTGCCGGGCATTCCGGCGAGATCTTAAAAAGGCTGGATAGCGGAAGACTGATCGGAATCGACCAGGACGCAGATGCTATCGCTGCCGCTACAAAGCGATTGGAACAGATTGGCGGGAATTTTACCGTGATCCGAAGCAATTACGCGCAGATGGTTCCGGAATTAGATCAGATCGGAATCAACGAAGTCGATGGAATTCTCCTAGATCTGGGTGTTTCATCTTTTCAACTGGATACACCACAACGGGGATTTACATATCGGGAGGAGGATGCTCCTTTGGATATGCGAATGGATCAGCGTCAGACCCTGACGGCAAAGGATATCGTCAATACCTACAGTGAATCGGAACTGTATCGGATCATACGGGACTACGGAGAAGACCGTTTTGCAAAGAATATCGCAAAGCATATTGTACAAGCCAGAGCAGTACAAGAGATTACCACAACCGGACAACTCAATGAAATCATCAAGGCATCAATTCCGCAAAAGGTTCAAAAGACCGGCGGACATCCTGCAAAGAGAACCTATCAGGCAATCCGGATTGAGTGTAATCACGAGCTGGATGTCCTGAGAGATCATTTGGAAGAAATGATCGGGATATTAAAGCCCGGCGGAAGGTTGTGTGTGATCACCTTCCATTCGCTGGAGGATCGGATCGTAAAGACGATCTTTAAGAAAAATGAAAATCCATGTACATGTCCGCCGGATTTTCCGGTATGTGTATGTGGCAAAACATCAAAAGGAAAGGTACTTACAAGAAAACCAATCCTTCCCACGGAAGAGGAAATGGATCTTAATCCCAGATCAAAAAGCGCGAAGCTTCGTGTTTTTGAAAGAAGATAAGCAAAAAGCAATTTGAGAAAACAACAGGGAAGTTGTGATGATAGCCCGCTTTTGCACAGCAAAAAAATCAAGCAGGGTTGGAATAAAGGGAGAATTTTATGGTAGAAGCTAGAAGAACAAACAGTACGAGAAATGGCTACGTGAATGGTAGCGCTGTAAAACGCATGGATGCGATGCCCGACTTTTGGGAAGAAGAACAAGCGATCAGAGAAAAAAGGGAGAGAGAAGAGAATCACAGACGTGCACAGGCGCACAGACGCAATCGAATTGCAAGACGCAATTTAGAGCGCGAGCTGATGATGAGCCGCGGATATGTGGCTTTTTTGTCCGTGGCAGTAATTCTTACTTGCATAACAGCCGCATTATATATTAAACTACAATCAGACATCACGATACATTTAAATCAGATCGCGGCACTTGAGACAGAGGTTTCCAATCTGCGACTGGATAATGACGCATGTTATACAAGACTTGCGACTGCACATAAACTGGAAGATATCAAAAAGCAGGCGATCAATGACCTTGGCATGGTATATCCAAAGGAAGATCAGATTGTATATTACTCGATCGACCGGTCTGATTTTATGACGCAGTATAGTGAAATACCAAATTAGGACTGATAGATTGTGGAAAACCAAAATACATACGGAACGAAGCAGAGAAGAAAAAAACGAAAAAAAATAAAACGCATGACCATGCGCATGAAGAAGAAGCTGTTACTGGTATTCTTCGTCATTGTCATGGTCTTAATTGCGTTGATCGGTCGGATCATCTATATTCAGCACGTGAAAGGCGCAACCTACGAGCGAATTGTGTTATCACAGCAGGAATACGACAGTGAGACCATTCCTTATCGCAGAGGAGACATTCTTGACGCAAAGGGAACGATACTTGCCACCAGCACAGATGTCTATAATTTGATCCTTGACTGCAAAGTCATGACCAGTAAGGAGATTTATGTAGAGCCTACGCTGACAGCACTTTTTTCCTGTTATCCTGAACTTGATGAGAGTGAAGTGCGCGCGATCGTGAGAGAACATCCGGACAGTCAGTATAATGTCCTCATTAAGCGTATGAGCTATGATGAGATGGAAAAACTTAATTCCATGATGAGTGATCCGAAAAATTATCCGAATATCAAAGGAATCTGGTTTGAGAAAAATTATCTGCGCTCTTACCCGTATGGTTCCCTTGCGGCACCGGTGATCGGTTTTACCAGATCGGATAATGTTGGTATGACAGGTCTCGAAAACTATTACGATTCCACACTCAGCGGAACGAACGGCAGAAGATACGGCTATCTGAACTCGGACAGCGATCTGGAGAAAACGGTGAAAAATGCAAAGGACGGAAATACCATTGTCACTACATTGGATGCGAACTTACAGTCCATTGTGGAAGATAAGATTGCGATCTTTGCCCGTACATTTGAAAATAAGGACAGAGAAGGTGCGGCGGCAGAGCATATCGGCGTGGTGATCATGAATCCGAAAAACGGCGAAGTCAAGGCGATGGCACAATATCCGAGCTTTGATCTGACCGATCCGTGGGATTTGACCGCATACTATACACAAGAGGAGATCGATGCCTTTACCGAGGAGGAACGCACGGATGCGCTAAACCGGATCTGGACGAATTTCTGTATCAGCAATACGTATGAGCCGGGTTCCACAGCAAAGCCTTTTACAGAGGCATGTGGTTTGGAGACAGGGACGCTCATCGGAGATGAGACCTATGTCTGTGACGGGAAAGAGGTCATTGCAGGTTCGCCGATCAACTGCGTCAACCGAAGCGGACATGGCGTAGAGACGCTTCGCACGGCTATTATGGATTCATGCAACGATGCGCTGATGCAGATGTCTTATCGCATTGGAGTGGATAATTTCTGCAAATATCAGAACCTGTTTGGATTTGGTTTAAAGACGAATATCGATCTGCCGGGTGAGGCGAGAACCGATTCGTTGATCTATACACCGGAGAATATGAAAACCATCGACTTAGCGACGAACTCCTTTGGTCAGAACTTTAATACGACGATGATCCAGATCGCAAGCGCCTTCTGCTCTCTGGTCAACAATGGTGAGTATTATCAGCCGCATATGGTTTCAAAGGTATTGGATTCCGCCGGAAATACGATACGAACCGTAGATCCGGTTTTACTGAAGCAGACGGTTTCACAGGAGACCAGTGAAACGCTTCGTGGATTTATGAAAGATACCGTTGCAGAGGGAACCGCAAAATACGCACAGGTCAGTGGTTATTCCATTGGTGGTAAGACGGGAACTGCTCAGATTTCTACCGCGGCCGGCAAAGATAAGGAGAACTATCTTGTTTCTTTTCTGGGATTTGTGCCGACCGAGGACCCGGAGCTGGTCATCTACTGTATTGTTGATAAACCCAATGCTGCGGAACAGGCTCATAGTACTTATGCCCAGAACATTGTCCGTGAGATTTTGGAAGAGGCACTTCCATATCTGAATATATATCCTACAGAGCCTGTTGAAGAAGATGCCCTGACACCGGATCAGACGAATTTTTATACCGGTTTATCCGCATTTTTGACCGTGCCGAGTGAGGAAGTGATCAGACAGCAGGAGGAAGGAACAACAGAAGCAAATCCGCAGGAAGCTTCTGAGACTGAAGGTGATACGACACCGCAGGAGGAAGGCGCAGATGATGCGCAGGCTTCGCCGGATGAGGCTGAGGAAGAAAATACCCCGGAAGGCGATGATACAGATAATTTGCCGGTTTGATGAAACAGTAGATTTAAAATGCACTCATATTCAATGAGTGCATTTTTTATATCAACAAAGAATATGGTTTTACAAAGAAGTATAGAGGGCAGTTATGCAGCAAAGACAAGTGACACAGTCACATCACAGGAAAAAGAATGCGATCATATTCCTGATGATTTTTTTTATTACGGCATTTCTGATCGGAAGACTGGTATACCTCATGGTGTGGGGATCGTCCTATTATGGTGACAAGGCGACGGATATCCATGAGCGGGAGCGGGAGATCAAAGCGGCGAGAGGATGCATCTATGACCGGAATGGTGTTCTGCTTGCATCCAATGAGACGGTCTGTACGATCAGTGTGATCCATAGTCAGCTGACAGACGCGGAGACGGTCATACGTGAATTATCGAATTTGTTGGAAATAGATGAACAAACCGTCCGGAAAAAAGTCGAGAAAGTAAGTTCCAGAGAGAAGATTGCCTCGAATGTTCCGATTGAAACCGGGGATCAGATCAGAAACCGAAAGCTGGACGGCGTAAAAGTAGATGAAGACTATAAGCGCGTCTATCCATATGGAAATCTGGCATCCAAGATTCTGGGGTTTACCGGCGGAGATAATCAGGGAATTGTGGGATTGGAAGTCCAATATGACAAGGAACTGGAAGGACAGCCCGGAAAGATCCTGACGTTGACCGATGCCAAAGGAATCGAATTGGAGGGCGTGGGAGAGCGGCGCAAAGAGCCGGTAGTTGGAAATGATCTGTATCTGACGATTGATTATAATATTCAGAAATACTGTATGCAGGAAGCAGAAAAACTGATGGAACAAAAACAGGCGGAAAGCGTGCAGATTCTTGTTATGAACCCGCAAAACGGAGAGATGTACGCCAGTGTGGATGTGCCGGAATTTGATCTCAATTCGCCGTTTACGCTTGTAGATGGATATGAACAAAAAGAAGGTGCCACGAAACAGGACGCCCTGAACAATATGTGGCGTAACCGCTGTATCAATGACACCTATGAACCCGGCAGTATCTTTAAGATCATCACTGCATCCGCAGCCTTAGAAGAAGGCGTCGTCACAGAGGAAGATCAATTTTACTGTCCGGGATATATTACAGTCGAAGACCGACGGATCCGTTGTGCCCGTGTAAGGGGACACGGAAGCGAAAGCTTCGCTGTCGGTTTGCAAAATTCCTGTAAGCAGGTTTATGGTATTTTAACCTAAGATTGCCTTGTCATTTGCAAATTCTTCACCGCTGGCTTCCTCGAATTTGTGAAGCAGATCCTCGACAGTCAGTTTCTTTTTCTCTTCTCCGCGAATATCGAGAATGACTTTTCCATCTTTTAACATGATCAGTCGGTTGCCGTGTGCGATCGCATCACGCATGTTGTGCGTAATCATCAGAGTCGTGAGGTGATCGCGATTGACGATCAGATCAGTGGTCTCCAATACTTTAGCAGCAGTCTTCGGATCAAGCGCTGCGGTGTGCTCGTCTAAGAGAAGCAACTTCGGTTTCTTCATCGTAGCCATGAGAAGAGTCAGAGCCTGTCTCTGACCACCGGAGAGAAGTCCTACCTTTGAGGTGAGACGATCCTCTAAACCAAGACCAAGTATTTTTAATAATTCACGGTATTCCTCACGCTCGGATGCCTTGATTCCGGCGCGAAGTGTACGTCTGTTACCGCGTCTGGCAGCCAGTGCGAGATTTTCCTCGATTCCCATGGTAGCAGCAGTACCGGTCATCGGATCCTGAAATACGCGGCCAAGAAAAGCTGCGCGCTTGTGCTCCGGAAGCTTTGTGATATCTGTTCCGTCAATTTTGATCGTTCCGGCATCTACCGGCCACACACCGGCGATCGCATTCATCATGGTGGATTTACCGGCTCCGTTTCCGCCGATGACGGTGACAAAATCTCCGTTTTCCAGTGTTAAAGAGAAGTCATTTAATGCGACTTTTTCATTGACAGTGCCCACGTTGAACACCTTTGTTACATGTGAAATCTCAAGCATTAGTTTGCTCCTCCTTTCTTAACAGATCCTTTGGTGTATTTTCTCTTCCAGTATGGAACTGCAAGGAAGATGGCTACCAGTAAAGCAGAAAGCATCTTTAACAGATCTGTATCTACACCCAGCCAGATGATGAACTGGAGTACCAGATAGTAGATGATCGAACCGAATGCGACTGCGATCAGACGCAGTGCAAAGTTGCGGAAGATCTTTCCGAATACAGCTTCGCCGATGATGACAGCGGCCAGTCCGATGACGATCGCTCCGCGTCCCATGTTGATATCCGCAAAGCCCTGATACTGTGTCAGGAGAGCTCCGGATAACGCAACCAGTCCGTTGGAGATCATCAGACCCAGCACTTTTGAAAAGTTCGTGTTGATTCCCTGTGCTCTTGACATGTTGCCGTTACAGCCTGTTGCACGCAGAGCACATCCGATCTCGGTTCCGAAAAACCAGTAGAGTACCGCAACCACAACTAAGATGATGATTGCGACAATAAATAATGTGTTTTTGTAAAATGCAACATTTTTAATATATCTCAACGAAACCAACAGGCTGTATTTATCTACATTGATTGCCTGATTTGCTTTTCCCAATATTTTCAAGTTTACCGAATACAAAGACAGTTGGGAGAGAATTCCGGCAAGGATGGCTGGGATTCCCATAAAAGTATGAAAGATTCCGGTTACCAGACCGGTGATCATTCCGACCAGAATAGCAGCGATGATCGCCACACCGACACTGTGACCGGAGAGCAGCATCATGATGCAGACGGCACCGCCGGTACAAAGCGAACCGTCAACGGTCAGGTCTGCGATGTCTAAAATACGAAAAGTGATGTAAACGCCGATTGCCATGATTCCCCAGATGAGACCCTGTGCGGCAGCACCCGGAAGGGCATTGATTAAACTCATTATATTCATTATTTTATCCCCATTTCTTTTGCATCATCTGACAATGGATGACACGGAATAGTCAGTTTTAAAATAAGTAAAAATCAGCGGGAGTGTATGGGACTCCCGCTGGCCATTCTTATCAGGATTCACAAGCGAATCCTGATGACTCGTCGCCCCAACGCATAGCGTTTCTCATGGGCGACGATCTTTCATTTGAATGATTCAGCAATTTCAGATTACTGTGCAATTGCCTCGTAGTCGCTTGGTACTTCGATGCCAAGTGCTTCACAGATGGTTGGGTTGTATTTCTTGGTAAACTGCGGAGCGTACTCGATCGGCATTTCAGCTACATTTGACTCACCTTTTAAGATCTTAGCTGCCATTTTTCCGGTTGCAGTTCCTAAATCATAGTAGCTGATAGAAAGTGTAGCAACACCACATCCGGCAGCGATTCCTTCCTCACCGGCTACGATCGGAACACCAGCAGGCTGAGCGATATTGTTGATCAGCTCGGTGTTGGATGCACAGGTGTTATCGGTTGGAACGTAGATGACATCCATGTTTGAGGTAGCTTCTGTTACTACGGAAGACAGATCGTTGGAATCTGCGAATGAGTAGTATGTACAGGTATAGCCTTTACCCTCTAAGTAAGTTTTGATGGTATCTACCTGATACTGTGAGTTTGCCTCAGCAGAACAGTAAAGTAAACCAACATTTTTTGCATCCGGGAATAACTCTGCAAGCATATCAGCCTGTCCGTTTAACGGAGCAAGGTCAGATGTACCGGATACGTTGGTTCCAACGGTTCCGTCAAAGTTGTCAATTCCTAAAGCAACACCGTACTCGGTAACGGATGTTCCGAGGATCGGGATCTCGTTGGTTGCTGCAGCAGCTGCCTGAAGAGCAGGTGTCGCGTTGGCAAGAATTAAGTCAACGCCGTCTGAAACAAAGCTGTTTGCAATGGTTGAACAGGTGTTGGAATCACCCTGAGCGTTCTGCTCGTCAAAGGTAACAGCGCCTTCGCCAAGCTCTGCGACAAGGGCATCTTTAAATCCCTGTGTAGCAGCGTCAAGTGCGTCATGCTGTACTAACTGGCAGATACCAACGGTGTAGCTGTCTGCGCTTTCTGTGTTGTCAGTGGTATTCTCTGCAACCGAATCTGAAGATGCGGCAGAATCATTTGCTGTTGAGCTTCCGCATGCGGTCATTGCGAATACCATAGAACAGGTTAAAACAAGTGCAAGAAATTTTTTCATGTTTCTATCCTCCATATTTTCTTTTCCTGTAGGATTTGGTTTTTTTGATAAAAAAAACCCTACGTCACAGAATTATACTAGTTTAACGCATTGAAGTCAACAAAAAACCATATTCCGTTATTTTTTGAATATAAATAGGTAAAAGAACAAAAAATATGAGGCTTTTATGCAAATAAGGGTAGCTATCTATAATCGTTGCTCCACCGAAGAGGAGGCACAGCGCTCGGCACTTCTTGTACAGGTGGAAGAAAGTGTGGAGTTGGCAAAAAAACTGGGCTGGATCGTGAGCGCACAGTATATTGAAAGTGAATCGGGGACATCCAGTAAAAAAAGAAAGGAATACCAGAGACTTTTAGCGGATATGCACACGGATCTGTTTGATGTGATCATGATCAAATCGATTGACCGTCTCATGCGATCCGCGAGAGACTGGTATCTGTTTTTGGATCAGATGAATCAGTGTAAGAAACGATTGTACCTCTATATAGAAGGGCGGTTTTATGAACCGGAGGACTCGCTGATCACAGGGATCAAGGCAATCATGGCGGAGGATTTCAGCAGGGAATTATCCAAAAAGATCAAAAATTCGCACCGGAGAAGACAGGAAAAGAAAAGCGGACTCAATATCAGTGTGCCGATGTTTGGATGGGATAAGATTGAAAAGGACAGATACCGGATCAACGAAGCAGAGGCAAAGGCTTACCGGGAGGCGTTTGCCATGGCAGAAGCGGGGGACAGTTTTTACCATATTGCAAACGTCATGTATGAAAAAGGAGTGCACAGTAAAAACGGAAAACGGATCTCAGACAGCGCCTGGCGGGGAATGCTGTATGCGCCAAGAGCACACGGTACGGTGATCCTTCATCAGTATGAATATGATTTTGAACAAAAATGCAGAGTCCGGTTAGAGGAGCGTGAGTGGATCTATATCGACAATGCCCTGCCTGCAATTGTAACAAAGGAATATCAGGAAAGCGTCATAGCGATCATACAAAAAAGATGCCGTACCAAAAACGGGTAACCCGGTATTCATTGAAGTAGGTCTGCGCCTGGGTGCAGACAGGTTTTATCATTATTTTGAACAATTCGGTTTGTTGGATAAAACCGGTGTGGATCTGCCGGGTGAGGCAGGTACGATCATGCACAAGCCGGAAAACATCGGACCGGTGGAACTGGCAACCGTGGCATTCGGGCAGAGCTTTCAGGTGACGCCGATTCAGTTGATGACGACGGCCGGTTCGCTGATCAACGGGGGACTTCGGATCACACCGCATTTTGCATTGAAGACAGAGGATAAAGAGGGAAAGGTGCTGACGGATTATACGTCCCATTATCAGACAACCGAAAAAAATCGTATCCTGTCCGAGGATGTATCAAAGCAGATGGCAAGACTGTTGGAGGGTGTCGTCTCACAGGGCGGTGGAAATAAGGCTTACATTGAGGGGTATTCCATTGGCGGAAAGACCGCGACTTCCCAGACATTGCCGAGAAGCGCAAATAAGTATATCTCTGCCTTTATGGGCTTTTGTCCCGCGAATGATCCGCAGGTCATGGTTTTGGTTGTGGTGCACGATCCGAAAGGCATCTATTACGGCGGAACCATTGCCGCACCGATCGCAAAAGAAATTTTTGAGGACATATTACCGTATCTTGGCTTGCATTGACGCAAAAAATAACGTATACTAATGTGTTGAGTATCGGGATTTGCGAAAAACTGATCGGATATACGTGCGGGGCAAAGGGGTGTGTCAGGTTTTCAGTGAAAATCTGATATGCAGCGTCGTATGTATGGAACGATTCAAAGAGAAAGAGGGATAAAAATGATCAACACATGTATTCTGGCAGTATTATTGTCTTTTGCGATCACAGCAGTTTTAGGACCGGTTGTTATTCCGTTTTTGAGAAAGCTGAAGGTTGGTAATACGGAACGTCAGGAATTGGAATCACATCAGAAAAAAAACGGGACACCGACGATGGGAGGACTCATCATATTGATCGCAATTACTGTGACCAGTCTGATTTTTGTCAAAGACCACCCGAATGTGATCCCGGTCTTATTTGTGACATTGGGATATGGAATCATCGGATTTCTGGATGATTATTTAAAAGTCGTATTGAAACGTTCGGACGGACTTTTACCATGGCAGAAAATGATTTTGGAGATCGTAGTGACCGCGGTGTTCGCCGCATACCTGATTTGGGCAAAGGTGCCGATGACGATGCTGATCCCATTTAGCGACGGAAAATATTTAGATCTTGGGATCTTGGCATTTCCGGTGATGTTTCTGGCAGTGATCGGAACGGTAAACGGAGTGAATTTTACAGATGGCTTAGACGGACTGGCAAGCAGTGTTACGGTGTTGGTGGCCACATTCTTTGCCGTTGTTGCGATCGGAACCGCCAATGGCGTTGCACCGATCACCTGCGCGGTTGTAGGTGCCCTGCTTGGATTTTTGTTGTTTAATGTGTATCCTGCAAGTGTATTTATGGGTGATACCGGATCGCTGGCATTGGGAGGTTTTGTGTCAGCTACTGCGTATATGATGCAGCTGCCGATCTTTATATTGATCGTCGGAATGATCTACTGGATTGAGATTCTTTCGGTGATCATTCAGGTTACTTATTTTAAAAAGACGCATGGAAAGCGAATTTTTCGTATGGCACCGATCCATCACCATTTTGAGCTGGGTGGATGGTCAGAGACCAGAGTGGTGGCTGTCTTTTCCATTGTGACGACACTGCTTTGCTTACTTGGCTATGTGGCATTATAAAATTAAGAACAGGTGAAGATTATGAGAACACAGATGGAGTTAAACGGAAAAAAAGTGTTGGTTGTCGGAACGGGAATCAGTGGAATCGCAGCCGCAGAGTTATTAAAAAAACAGGAAATGCCTTTCGTGTTATACGATGGCAATGAGAAGCTGACCCCGGAGGATGTGAGGGCAAAATCAGAATTGTTACGTGATTGTGAGGTGATCATCGGAGAGTTCCCTACAGAGCGCTGCTTTGATTTCTCTTATGCAGTCCTCAGTCCCGGTGTACCAACCGATCTGCCAATGGTGAATGCGCTTCGTGAGAAAGGAATCAAAATTTGGGGAGAGATCGAGCTTGCGTTTGCGTTTTCCAAAGGAAAGGTACTGGCGATCACCGGAACCAATGGCAAGACCACGACGACCGCACTCACCGGAGAGATTCTGGCAAATGTCAATTCTGATGTACGTGTGGTGGGAAATATCGGTGTTCCTTATACCAGAATGGTGGAAGGAATGACGGATGATACCGTAACGGTTGCGGAGATTTCCAGCTTCCAGTTAGAGACGGTAGAACATTTTGCACCGGAAGTATCCGCAATCTTAAATATTACGCCGGATCATCTGAACCGGCATCATACGATGGAAAATTACATTGCTGCAAAGGAGCGTATTACCGAAGGACAGAGCAGTGAGCAGGTATGCGTCCTGAATTATGAGGATGAGGTGCTTCGCCGTTTCGGTGAGAGCCTGCGGACCAAGGTGCTCTATTTCAGCAGTGCGAGAGCACTGGACAACGGCTTGTATCTGGACGGAGAGGAGATCATCTACGCACATGATACAAAAAAGGAAAAGGTCTGCAGCATCCGGGAATTGAATCTGTTGGGAAAGCACAATTATGAGAACGTGATGGCGGCCACGGGAATTGCGCTGTCTGCAGGAGTGCCGCTGGAAAAAATTCATGAGGTATTAGTCAGATTTACAGCGGTGGAACATAGAATAGAATATGTGACCGAAGTAAACGGCGTGAAATATTATAACGATTCCAAAGGAACCAATCCGGATGCTGCCATTCAGGGAATCCGCGCGATGCAGACAAAGACCTGTCTGATCGGCGGCGGCTATGATAAACAATCGGAGTATGAGGAGTGGATTCAGGCATTTGACGGGAAAGTCAAAAAGCTGGTTTTGATCGGGGCAACCAGACAAAAGATCGCAGATACTGCAAAGAAACTGGGGTTCCATGATTATGTATTTGCCGAAAGTCTGCAGGAGGCAGTGGACATCTGTGCCGCTACAGCTGAACCGGGAGAATCGGTACTGCTTTCACCGGCATGCGCGAGCTGGGATATGTTTGACAGCTATGAACAGCGCGGAACCATGTTTAAGGATATGGTACGAAAACTGAAATAAGGTTTGGAAAAACTCAGGTTAGAAAGAAGGAGCATACATGGCAAGAAAAAAGAATGGTCGTACAAAATATTTTGATTACAGCCTGCTTTTTATTTTGATTTTCTTAATATGCTTTGGTCTGGTCATGCTCTATAGCTCCAGCGCCTATGATGCCCAGGACACTTTTGGCGATCCGGCGCATTATCTGAAGAAACAGATGCTTGCATCCGGACTCGGACTTGTCGGTATGTTTGTGATTTCGAGAATCGATTACCGCATCTGGAAGCGTATGAAATGGCTGGCATACGGTGTCGCACTGGCTCTCTGTACTGCGGTTATTTTCGTCGGAATCGAACACAATAACTCCAGACGCTGGCTGGGTGTAGGCGGATTTGAATTTCAGCCCTCCGAGTTTGCAAAGCTTGCGGTGATCGTTTTTTTTGCCAGTGTGATCTCGGACCGGCCGAAAAGTATGAGCAAGTTTAAAAACGTCATAAAGGTTGGCGTTACGATCCTGCCGATTTTTGGTGTGATTGCTTACAATAACCTGAGTACCGCGATCATTATTATGGGAATTGCATTTGCGATGCTGTTTGTATCCAGCCCAAAGTATATGCAGTTTTTCGCCATTGGCGGAGCCGGTGTCGGAGCGATCATCTTATTCCTGACGACTGCAGGATATCGAAGCAACCGTGTGAAGATCTGGCGGAATCCGGAAAATTATGAAAAGGGTTATCAGACTCTTCAGGGATTGTATGCCATCGGCTCCGGCGGTCTGTTTGGAAAAGGACTTGGAAACAGTATGCAAAAGCTTGGCTTTGTGCCGGAAGCTCCGAACGATATGATCTTTTCCATTATCTGTGAAGAACTTGGCTTATTCGGGGCAGTTTGTCTGATCATGCTTTTTCTTTTGATGATCTGGCGGTTTATGGTCATCGCGAACAACGCGAGAGATTTATTCGGCTCCCTGCTTGTGACAGGCATCATGGCGCATATTGCCATTCAGGTGGTATTGAACATTGCGGTCGTGACCAATACCATTCCGAATACCGGTGTGACACTTCCGTTTATCAGCTACGGCGGAACCTCTGTTGTATTTTTGATGGCAGAGATGGGGCTGGCACTGGCTGTTTCAAGAGGAATTGCATTTGAACCGGAGACAGTGGAGAGATAATATGGGTATCAAAGAACAATACAGACAACAGGAAAGAAAAAGAAAAAAGAGGACAATCGTGCTCGTTTTACTGCTTTTGATCGCATTCCTGGCTGCGACCATCGCAATCATGATCACCCAGGTTTTTACAGTGAAAAAGGTCAATGTTGTCGGAAATGAACTATATTCGGATGAACAGATCGAAGAGGTCGTGATGGCAGATGAGTATGCGTGGAGTACGCTCTATACTTATTTCAAGTATCGTTTTCTGAGACAGGAAAAGCTTCCGTTTATCGATACTTTGAAGATCAGTATGGATATTACCAAGCCGCATGAGATCAGTGTGGAGGTATATGAAAAAGGGATTCTTGGTTATCTGTATATCAGTTCCATTGATCAGAATGCTTATTTTGACAAGGATGGATTTGTGGTAGAGACATCGCAGGAGCAGATTAAAAATGTTCCACAAATCGAAGGTCTGACCTGCGATTCGGTTATCTTATATGAAAAGCTTCCGTTAGAAGATACAGCGGCCTTGAAAAATCTGCTTTCTCTGACACAGCTTCTGGAAAAATACGAGATTTCATCTAAGAAGATCAAATATGACCAGCTTGCGAAGACCATGACCGTCTATAGCGGTAAAATAGAGATCCGCGTAGGCAATGCGGACAACCTTTCACAGAAGATCATGCGCCTGCAGTACATACTGCCGCAATTGGAAGGAAAGAAAGGAACACTACATCTAGAAAATTGGACCAGTGAAACCACGGATATTGTGTTTGATCCGAAAAAAAGTAAAAATAAAAAATAATAGAAAAAATAAAAATAATAGTTGCGAAATGTTCAAAGAAATACTATTATTAAATCATTAAGTTAGCATTTTGGGTCACTTTGTGTGATGAGATACATAGGAAAACAGGCACAAAGGATAAGATTTATATATTTTTGAAGAATGAGGAGGATGTAACCTTGTTAGAGATTACGACAACTGCAGCGGACAATAATGCGAAGATTATAGTAATTGGTGTAGGCGGTGCCGGTAACAATGCTGTAAATAGAATGATTGATGAAAATATTGGTGGTGTGGAGTTTGTTGGTGTGAATACCGATAAACAGGCATTGGCATTATGTAAAGCACCTACGTTGATCCAGATCGGAGAAAAATTGACGAAGGGACTCGGAGCCGGCGCACAGCCTGAGATTGGTATGAAAGCGGCAGAAGAGAGTGCAGAGGATTTAAGTGAAGCCATTCAGGGCGCGGACATGGTATTTGTCACTTGTGGAATGGGTGGCGGTACCGGAACAGGAGCTGCTCCGGTTGTGGCCAAGATTGCAAAAGATATGGGAATCCTCACGGTAGGAGTCGTAACAAAGCCTTTCAAATTCGAGGCAAAACAGAGAGCAATTAATGCAGCATCAGGTATCGAGCGCTTGAAGGAAAGCGTAGATACTCTGATCGTAATTCCAAATGATAAGCTGTTAGAGATCGTAGATCGCCGTACAACAATGCCGGATGCATTGAAGAAAGCAGATGAAGTATTACAGCAGTCTGTACAGGGTATTACAGACTTGATCAACTTGCCGGCACTGATCAATCTTGACTTTGCAGATGTTCAGACGGTTATGAAGGACAAGGGTCTTGCGCATATCGGTATCGGTGAGGCAAAGGGTGACGATAAGGCGATGGAAGCTGTCAAACTGGCAGTATCAAGTCCGTTGCTGGAGACAACCATCGACGGTGCTTCACATGTGATCATCAATATCTCAGGAGATATCTCGTTGCTGGATGCAGATGATGCTGCAAGCTATGTGCGAGATCTGACCGGAGAGGAAGCAAATATTATTTTCGGTGCGAAGTATGATGAGTCGATGACAGACGAAGTAAAGATTACGGTTATCGCAACCGGATTGGAAGAGGCAAAAGGGGCTTCTACATTAATGGGAGGCATGAAATATACGTCAACGCTGGGAACACAGTCTGCTGCCAGACCAATGACATCCGGATTGACAAGCCGTAGCGGATTATCCGGTCTCTCTTCATCCGGATTGGGTGGTACTTATAACAGAACATCGTCCACGATTGCAAATACACAGCAGACGACCCCGGTTCCGCCAACATTTTCCGGTATTCAGAAACCGAAGCAACCGGAAAGCACCGTGCCGGAGAAGGATATCCAGATTCCTGCATTTCTTAAAAATACAAGAAAATAAATACATAAAGATGTACGAAAAACCTTCGCTAAAAGCGAAGGTTTTTTTATGCGCATTCTTTTTTATAAAGCACTTCGTTCGACAAAATTCGAAGAAACACAATGATAAAATGAATTTCAGCTGCTGAATGGAGGGATGTGTTGCTAACCATATATCTGGATGTATTTTTTTTACGTTATCTGATATTAGAAGTGTTTAGTCTGCTGTTTTTACAAATCTGGTTTCATGTACGATTGGCAAAATGGAAAAATGTTTGCATACCGATTGTGATAGCAGGCTTGGGTACATTGTTTTTGTTTGTGCTGGGATATGGAAGTGTATTTGTACTGTGCGAGCTTTTGATCCATGTGGCAGGTATCGCAATCTGCTTTGGCGGACATACACAGGAACGCTTTTTATGGGTGGCGCTGGCCAAGTTTATATTTCTGTTTGGTCTGACAGGAATCTTTTTGTGGCTGCAGTCGTATCATATGAAGTTTGACTGGTTTGCTCTGGGAACGGTCATTGCAGCGGTCGTTTTACTTTTGCTGTTTCTTATGGAACGCCGGCATACCCGTATCGACAGAAAGCTTCGAAGCGTGACACTGTATTACAAGGATCGCTGCGTCAGTCTGATGGCATTGTATGACTCCGGCAATCTGCTGCGGGATCCGTATGTGGGTCAACCGGTTAGTGTGGTGGATACGGAGATTTTCGGACAATTGCAATTATTGCCCGAATGCGGCAGATGGATCGAGTACTCCAGTATCGGGGAAGAAAAAGGATATATGCATGTATGGACAATTGATAAAATGGAAGTAGATACACGGATGATCGAGCATCCGGTAATCGGGATCGCCCCGCGGGGGTTTCTGCGAAAGGATCGTGTGCACATGCTTCTTTCTGCGGACTTATTTTAATTGGAGGTTGTGATATGTACATAAAAGTGAATGTGCCAAATCGATTTCAACTAAAGATTCTGCCGTCCATCTATTCGTTATTGTTTGAACGGGAAAAGGAGATACACTATATCGGCGGGGCAGAGGTACTGCCGCCGCCGCTGGAACAGGAAAAGGAACTGGAATGTATCCAGCTGCTTGATCAGGACTCACCGGAAGCCAAAAAAGAGTTGATCGAACACAATCTCAGGCTGGTGGTCTATATCGCAAAAAAATTTGATAATACCGGAGTGAATGTGGAAGATCTGATTTCGATCGGCACGATCGGGCTGATCAAAGCGATCAACACATTTAAATCAGATCGTCAGATCAAGCTTGCGACCTATGCTTCCCGATGCATTGAAAACGAAATACTCATGTATTTGCGAAGAAACAGTAAAACCAGGATGGAAGTATCCATTGACGAGCCGCTGAATGTAGATTGGGATGGAAATGAATTGCTCTTGTCGGACATTTTGGGGACAGATGAAGATCTGGTATCCAAGGATATTGAGTCAGAGACGGAGCGAAAGCTGCTGCAAAAAGCCATCGCATGTTTGTCCGGACGGGAGCGTCAGATCATAGAATTGCGGTATGGGCTGGGAAAGCATATGGATCAGGAACTGACCCAAAAAGAGGTGGCGGATCTGCTTGGCATCTCACAATCCTACATATCGAGACTGGAAAAAAAGATCATGCTTCACCTGAAAAAAGAAATACAACGCATGAACAAAATTTGACTACTTTTAACAAAAAATCTATTGGAAGTGCCCTGATATATGTTATAATTACCATATCAATCACAAAGGAGATGGTATTATGCTATTGGAATTTCTAGGTGCTGCCCATGAGGTGACAGGCAGCTGCCATTTTTTACAATATGGGGATAAGCATTTATTGGTGGATTGCGGAATGGAACAGGGACCGGATCTGTATGTGAATCAGGAGATTCCGGTGAATGCGGCAGCGATTGATACCGTGCTTGTGACACATGCCCATATCGATCACTCGGGTTTATTGCCGCTTTTGTATGCACATGGTTTTCGTGGCAGGATCTACTGTACACAGGCGACCTATGAGCTGTGTGTGATCATGTTGAAAGACAGCGCACACATTCAGGAATTCGAAGCAGAGTGGCGCAATCGTAAAGCAAAGCGTTCCGGTGGGGGACAGGTGGAACCGTTGTATACGATGGAAGATGTACAAAGTGTTCTGAACCACTTTGTACCTTGCAGCTATGAAGAAATCGTAGAAGTGGATGAGAATCTGAAGATCCGGTTTGTGGATGCCGGACATCTGCTTGGTTCTTCATCCATAGAGTTATGGGTGACGGAAAAGGAAAAAGAGGTGAAGCTGGTCTTTTCCGGAGATATCGGACAGGGAAATAAACCGCTCATCAAATCACCGACTTATCTGCAGGATGCCGATTATGTGATCATGGAGTCTACCTACGGGGACAGAGAGCATGACCTGCCGGTGGATTATGCAACGGCACTGGTGGATGTCATAAAAAGTACCTTTATGCGGGGCGGCAATCTGGTCATTCCGGCATTTTCCGTCGGACGTACACAGGAGATGCTGTATTACCTGAGGCGTATCAAATCCGAGCATTTGCTGCCGGAGTTTGAGGATTTTGAAGTATATATCGATAGTCCGCTGGCGATTGAAGCGACAAATGTGTTTCATAAGAATGTATCGGAATGCTTCAGCGATGCTGCAAAAGAACTGATTGAGCAGGGAATCAATCCGATCCAGTTTCCGGGACTCAAGACAGCGGTATCTCCGGATCAATCCAAGATGATCAATTTCTTAAAGAAACCGGTTGTCATCATCTCCGCGTCCGGAATGTGTGAGGCAGGGCGCATCCGCCATCATCTGAAACACAATCTATGGAGAGAGGACTCCACGATTTTATTTGTAGGATATCAGGTGCCGGGAACACTTGGTCATGCACTGTTAAACGGTGCCAAAGAAGTCAAGCTTTTTGGTGAGATGATCGAGGTGCGTGCGGAGATCGTCAATCTGCCGGGAATCAGCGGTCATGCGGATCAGACAAAACTGATTGACTGGGCGGCAGCCTTTCGGGAGCATGCGCCAAAGAAAGTATTTGTTGTCCACGGCGAGGATAAAGTGACGGAACAGTTTGCGGATCTTCTTCATACGCAGCTTGGGTATGACGCAGTCGCACCCTTTAGCGGCGACATCTTTGATCTCATTTCCGGAGCCTGTATCAAGCAGGGAACGAAGACGATGGTTCCAAAGAAGACCAAGAACAGCTCGAAGGCAAGCAGTAATGTCTTTGCGAGACTTCTTGCATCCGGACAGCGTCTGCTTGCAGTCATCAAGAAGTCCGAGGGACTGCCGAACAAGGAGCTTGGAAGATTTGCGGATCAGATCAATTCGTTGTGCGATAAATGGGAGAGATAGGTTATTTTAAATAATTTTTCATGTGGCTGAGGGCTGATTTTTCCAGACGCGATACCTGTGCCTGGGAGATGTGGATTTCCTCAGCCACTTCCATCTGTGTCTTGCCTTCAAAAAAACGCAGCTTAATGATATAGTTTTCGCGGTCGCTCAGACGGGACATGGCATCATTTAATGACAGGGATTCCACCCAGTTGGATTCCTTGTTTTTTTTGTCTGCGATCTGATCCATCACATATAGGGTATCGCCACCGTCGGTGTAGATCGGATCATACAGACTGACCGGACTTTGGATCGCATCCAGTGCTGCAACGATATCTTCTTTCGGGATACCCGCTTCTTCGGCAATTGCGTCAATGGTCGGTTCTTCCTGACTTTTTGCCAGCAGAACTTCTTTGGCATGAATGGCTTTGTAGGCTGTGTCTCGCATCGAGCGGCTGACACGGATGCTATTATTGTCGCGCAGGAAACGACGCACCTCACCGATGATCATCGGGACCGCATAAGTGGAAAATTTGACGCCCATGGTCGGATCAAAATTATCAATGGATTTCATCAGTCCGATGCATCCGATCTGAAACAGATCATCGATGTTGTCCGTGTGGCCAAGAAAGCGGCGGATCACAGACAGAACCAGCCTAAGATTACCCTTGATATAGGTCTCGCGGGCACTTTCGTCTCCTTGCTTGATCTTTAAGATCAAATCTTCTTTTTCTTCTTCCTTCAGTAATGGGAGTTTTGCAGTGTTGACACCGCACAGTTCGACTTTATAAGCAGACATGAGCGTAACCATCCTTTTTTCTTGTTAATCTAAGGATGGACATAGATTGGAAATTTTATGCGGCAAAATCGAATAGACTCTTTTCAAAAGTAAAAAAAGAGATACAATAGAAGTACAATGAAAAGAAATCAGGACAGAACATGGAAACGAAATCAGAAATAAAAAAAAGAATAGACACGTTACGTGCTTTGATGACACGTGAACATATGGACGGATATCTGATCGTATCAGACGATTTTCACGGTTCGGAATATGTAGGCGACTTTTTCAAAGAGAGAGCATACATGAGTGGATTTACCGGATCGGCAGGAGTACTCGTCGTATTGCGGGACAAGGCTGCGCTGTGGACGGACGGACGCTATTTTATTCAGGCAGAAGTTCAGCTTCAGGATACCGGGATCACATTGATGAGACAGGGACTAAAAGACGTTCCTTCCTTAAGCGATTATCTGCTTGCAGAACTGCGGGAAGGCGATGTATTGGGCATGGATGGACGCACGATCACGGTCAGACGGCTGAAAGAACTGGAAGAAAAACTGGAGAAAAAAGCAATTACCTTCAAAACCGATCAGGATCTTGTCGGGCAGATCTGGCAGGATCGTCCCGAAATGAGCCATAAACCGACATGGATCTTAAAAGAGGCCCTGTCCGGAAAATCCGCAGCTGTAAAGATCGGTGAGATCCGAACACAGATGGAGCAGCAGGAGATCAAAGGATATCTCATGGCATCTCTCGATGACATCGGGTGGCTATGCAATCTGCGCGGGGCGGATGTGGAATGTACGCCGGTGGCACTGGCATATGTCCTGATCGATTCTGAGAAAGTGATCTTATACATGCAAAAAGAATCGTTAAATGATCAGGTGGCAAACTATCTGACGAGAAACGGGATTGAGTGTGCAGATTATTTTGCAATCTACGAGGATCTGAGCTCTTATTCCCATGACAATATCTATTTTGATCCGAATAAGGTGAATGTGAGTCTTTTAGAACAATTGCCGCAAACCGTCAAAAAGATGGAAGGTCAGGATCTGACTGCACTCCCAAAGGCAAAGAAAAATGCGGTGGAGCTCGCAGGAGAGAAAACGGCGCATGTCAGAGACGGTGTGGCACTGACCCGGTTTTTATACTGGTTAAAGACGCATGTGAAAACTGAGACGATCACGGAAATCTCCGGAGCAACTACACTTGAGCAATTCCGGAAAGTACAGGACGGTTATCTCATGCCAAGCTTTGAACCGATCTTTGGATATGCCGGGCATGGCGCAATTGTTCATTACTCCGCAACCAAAGAAACAGATGCCGCCTTGCGTCAAGAGGGATTTTTGCTGATGGATACCGGTGCACACTATGATGTAGGGACAACCGATGTGACCCGTACGGTGGCACTGGGACCGGCGACTGAGCGGATGAAGAGGCACTATACAGCGGTACTCATTGGGCATCTGGCACTTTTGAACTGTAAGTTCCCCTATGGTACTACCGGAACCAATCTGGATGTCATCGCCAGGGAACCGTTGTGGAGGCTGGGATTGGATTTTCGACATGGAACCGGTCATGGGGTCGGACATATCCTGAGTGTACATGAAGGTCCGCAGAATATTTCACAGAAATGGAATCAGATTCCTCTTGAAGAAGGAATGGTGATCTCGGATGAACCGGGCTATTATGAAACCGGTGCCTACGGAATCCGGATTGAAAATCTGATGGTAGTCGCAAAAGACGAAGAAAGCGAATATGGACAATTTTTCCATTTTGAACCATTGACGTTATGTCCGTATGACCGGGCATCCATAGATGAAACGATGCTTTCTGATGTGGATAAAAAGCGTTTGAATGCGTACCATAAACGGGTTTATGAAATGATTTCACCACATTTACAGGAAGAAGAACGGATGTGGTTGGAAAACGAAACAAAACCAGTTTCTTAGTAATCAGACAGTTGAATTATTTTTGTAATTGGATATAATAATGATATGAAAGATTTGATAGCAGAACGCGATAAAAAAGAAAAAATGCAGCATAGTGTGGTCAAATGGTGGAATGTCCATTATATGACACCGGAAGAGCTTGGGGTTGAACCGCGAAAGAAGCCAAAACCGGAGGTAGAGGTCGTATCGATGGATCAGGTGAACTCCGGCAATGTTGCTTCCGTTGCATCAAGCAATACACCGCCGCAGTCTGCAAGAACCGCAGAGGAAGAAAAGATTGCGAACCTGACCAGTCAGATGACGGATGAGCAGATGCAGGCAGCACAGGATATCATTGACCGATTGAATCGCGAGGCAGCACAGGATGAAGCGATCAAGCAGATGGAGATCGAAGCGGTAAAGGCAAGCATGGAGAATACCTTTAATGCTACAACCGGTGCCAATTCCGGTTTGTATGGCGCTGCCGGTGCGGATGCAGAACATAAGAGTCAGATCGATTCGATTCTGGCTGAGAAGGATGACGCATTCCAGAGTATGCTGGATGATGCGTTCTAAACAAATATGAGATATGCGCAAAAGTGTGCATAGCACACTTTTTTGTTGTGTTTATATGTGCTTATATAAGAAAGGATCAAAGTTATGAAAAAACTATTAGAACTGATCACCGAAAAGATGGAAGAAGCATTTGAAAATCAGGGTTTTGATAAAAGCTATGCGAGAGTCACCGTGTCAAATCGTCCGGATCTGTGCGAGTTTCAGTGTAACGGAGCAATGGCACTTGCAAAGGCAGCCGGACGAGCTCCGATCGAGATTGCAGAACAGATCGCAGGAGAGCTGGAAGGATTGGATCTTTTTTCCGAGGTATCAGCAGTCAAGCCGGGATTTTTAAATCTGAAATTGTCAGAAAACTATCTGTCAGCATATTTAAAAGGAATGCAGCAGGACGAGCGATTAGGCTGTGAGAAGACCGAAAAACCGGAAACCATCATGATCGATTACGGCGGACCAAACGTGGCAAAACCGCTTCATGTGGGACATCTGCGTTCAGCGGTCATCGGCGAGAGTATCAAGCGCATGGGTATTTTTATGGGCAATACAATGATCGGCGATGTGCACTTGGGAGACTGGGGCTTGCAGATGGGACTGATCATCACTGAGTTAAAAGAAAGAAAACCGGATCTGCCGTATTTTGACCCTGCATTTGAAGGAAACTATCCAAAGGAGGCTCCGTTTACGATTGCCGAACTGGAGGAGATTTATCCGACAGCCAGCGCAAAGTCAAAAGAGGACGAGCGTTACAAAGAGAAAGCGATGCAGGCAACCTATGAACTTCAGCACGGCAACAAAGGCTATCGCGCGCTGTGGAATCATATCATTCGCGTATCTGTGGATGATTTAAAACGCAATTACAAGAGACTGGACGTATCCTTTGAATTATGGAAGGGTGAGAGCGACGCGCAAAGCTATATTCCTGAGATGGTTCGCCGTATGAAGGATGACGGCTATGCTTATATCAGTGAGGGAGCATTGGTTGTCGATGTCAAGGAAGAGACTGATACGAAGGAAATTCCGCCATGCATGATTCTGAAATCAGACGGTGCTTCGTTATACAATACAACAGATCTGGCAACGATCGTTCAGCGTATGGGTACCTTTGATCCAAACGAGATCATTTATGTCGTTGACAAACGTCAGGAACTGTATTTTACACAGGTATTTCGCTGTGCGAGAAAGACCAAACTTGTCAGTGATGCCACAAAGCTGGAGTTTGTCGGATTCGGTACGATGAATGGAAAAGATGGAAAGCCGTTCAAGACAAGAGAAGGCGGAGTCATGCGTCTGGAAACCTTGCTCAATGAGATTGAAGAAAAAATGTATGCAAAGATTGCCGAAAACGATACGATGCCGGAAGACGAGGCACATGAGACAGCTGCCAAGATTGCACTTGCGGCAGTCAAATACGGAGATCTGTCCAATCAGGCTTCCAAGGACTATATTTTTGATATAGAGAGATTTACTTCATTTGAGGGAAATACAGGACCGTATATTTTATATACCATCGTCCGGATCAAGTCGATCTTAAACAAATATACTGCCGCAGACAATTCGCTGGAGGGATTGTATGTCGGTGCAGCCAATTCCGAAAGTGAGAAAGCACTTCAGCTTGAGCTGGCAAAATATAATGGTGTGATCGAGAATGCCTTTCAGGAGCTTGCTCCTCATAAGGTTTGCTCATATATTTACGATCTGTCCAATGCATGCAACCATTTCTACCATGAGACAAAGATCCTGTCTGAGGAAAATGAGGGCTTGAAGCGAAGCTATATTGCATTGCTGGATCTGACACGCAGAGTCTTGGAGACATGCATTCGTGTACTGGGATTTAGCGCTCCGGATCGTATGTAGGATACTGGAAAGGAAGTAGTAAGAATGACAAAAATTGACATCATTTCCGGATTTTTAGGAGCCGGAAAAACAACATTTATTAAAAAAATGATCGAGGAAGTTTTCAGCGGACAAAAAATTGTCCTGATTGAAAATGAATTCGGCGAGGTCGGAATCGACGGTGGATTTTTAAAGGATGCGGGAATCGAGATTACAGAGATGAATTCCGGCTGTATCTGTTGTTCGCTGGTAGGAGATTTCGGAAAAAATCTGAATGAAGTTATAGAGAAATTTCATCCGGATCGTATTCTGATTGAGCCTTCCGGAGTTGGAAAATTATCCGATGTCATGAAGTCCGTCATCGATGTGGAAAAGACGCATGACGTGGCATTGAATGGTTTGATCACGGTAGTGAATGCCATCAAGGCAAGTAAGCAGATGAAAGCATTTGGTGAGTTTTTCAATAATCAGATCGAGTATGCGACAACGATTATTCTCAGCAGAAGCCAGAATGCATCACCAGAGCAGCTGGAGCTTTGTGTCAAGCAGATGCAGGAACTGAATGCAAAGGCTGCGATCATCACGACACCGTGGGATCAGATTGCGGGAGAGGCGATCTTAAAGGTCATCGAGGGACAGGATTCCCTGGAGATGAAGCTGCTGGCAGAAGAGCAGGCAAAGCATGATCATCATGAGCATGAACATCATGAGCATGAACATGAGCATGAGCATGAACATCATCATCATGACCACGAACATGAGCATGAGCATGAACACGAGCATGAACATGACCATGAGCATGAACACGAACATGAACATGAACATGAACATGAACATGAGCATCACCATGAACATCACTATGATGAAAATGGGGTATGCTCCTGCGGACATCATCATGACCATGAGGGACATCACCATGCGGATGATGTATTTACAAGCTGGGGAAAAGAGACACCGCATAAATACACCAAAGCAGAGATTGAAAATATCTTAAAGACCTTTGTAAATACAGAGGATTATGGAAATATCCTTCGCGCAAAGGGAATGGTTGAGAATGCCGAAGGCGGATGGATCTATTTTGATATGGTTCCGGGTGAGTATGAACTTCGAGAGGGAGAACCGGATTACACCGGAAGATTATGTGTCATCGGTTGCGACCTCAAGGAAGAAGAGATCGAAAAATTGTTTTTACTGAAATAAGGAGCAATTCATGGAAGAGATACCAGTATATTTATTCACCGGATTTATGGACAGTGGTAAAACCACGCTGATCAAAGAAACGCTGTTCGATAATGAGTTTGGCAGTGGCGCAAAGACTTTGATCATCCAGTGTGAAGACGGTGATATCGAATTAGATGAGAAGAAGCTTGCAAGCATCAATGCAAAGCTTGTGACTTTGGATAAAGTGGAAGATATCACAAGAGAGAAGTTTCATGAGCTTCATCAGCAGTATTTACCGGATCAGGTATTTATCGAGTATAACGGAACCTGGGAGCTGGCACCGTTATTGGAGCTGGATGTGCCGGACGGCTGGGCGATCGTACAGACCCTCACCACGGTAGATGCGAACACCTATGAGATGTATCTGAATAATATGCGATCGATGATGTTGGAGCAGTTTTTTATCTCGGATGTGGTGATCTTCAACCGCTGCAGCGAAGCAACGGACAAAGGAAAATTCCGCCGTTCCGTGAAAGCCAAGAATCGCAAAGCGCAGATTGTCTACGAGCGCGCGGACGGAACCATCGATGAGAACTATGAGGAAGAACTGCCCTATGACATGACACAGGATTTTCTGGATATTTCGGATGCGGATTATGGAATCTGGTTTTTGGATGCGATGGACAACCCGAAGAATTACGTCGGAAAAACCGTCAAATTCCTGGTGCTTGTCTATAAGCCAAAGGGAAAGCTGAAAAGTGATGTCTTTGTACCGGGACGTTTTGCCATGACCTGCTGTGTGGACGATATTCAATTTATCGGAATGAAATGCAGATATGACAAAGCAGACAGCCTCGAACACCGTTCATGGGTTTGGGTGACGGCTGAGATCAAATACGAATTTGCCATGGAGTACAAGGGCAAAGGCCCGGTCTTGTATGCCACATCAGTAGAACCGGCAGAAAAACCGGAAGATGAGTTAGTATATTTTTCGTAAGTGGAAAGGTGTCAGACACTATAACCTTTTAAATCCCATGGGATTTTTTCAAAGTGTCTGACACCTTTATTATTTAAATATTATGATTATATAGCTTGCTTATATCCAGAAGGACATACAGCACCTGCGTTGTTACTGGTCCTCTATAAAGAGGTACTTCTGTTTTCTTCTTTCCTTGACTCTTCCGACTGCTCTTGGATATATTTCTTTATTGCATCTTCTGTGATATTACCAATTGTTGACACATAATATCCTCTTGCCCAGAAAGACTTATCCCACTTACTTTGCAGCTCCGGATGCCTGTCATATAGCATTAGCGTACTTTTTCCCTTCAAATATCCCATAAAACTCGATATACTTATTTTAGGTGGGATTGCTACACTTAAATGTATATGGTCTTCACATACTGCTCCATCTATAATCTGTACATCCTTATACTTACATAGTATTGAGATTATTTCTCTTACATCACTTTTTAACTTGCCATACAATATCTTCTTCCGATACTTCGGTATAAAAACTATATGGTACTGGCATTTCCAGCGAACATGTGATAAACTTTGATTGTCTATTAAGGACCGCCTCCTTTGTTTTGAGATTGGCTTGCGATACCTTTCCCATTGTAACACAGGAGGCTTTTTATTGTTATCCTACACGCTACTGCTTACTCCATTCTCCCCAGCATAGCTGGGGGATTAGGTTTTTCATTTAATCACGAGGATATTGATGAAATATTGTTTATGGGATTTGAAAGTGAATTGGAAGAAATTTTCGTAAATACAATGTTGAAGGCTGCAATAGATGAGTAAGTTCGAAATTTAAAAGAGTATATAAAATAGATATTATGTGGAATAAAGTAAAAAGATTTCTTATTGCTACTTTAGCAGCAGCAATTACTTTCACAGCAGTCCCCACTACAAGCGCACAGGCAGCTGATTGTGTTCAGAAGTATGTGATTGATAAGAGAAGTACAGAGCCAATGACTATTTATGCCGGACAGCGTGGTGAAAAAGTTGAAATGGTAATTAAGTGCGGTGGAGCTAAACGTGCAAGTTATTCTTACGCATCATGTGCTACTTTCAAATCAAGTAATACCAAAGTTTTGACAGTAGACGAGAATGGTAATTTAACTCCGATCAAAGCCGGAAAAGCCACTATTACTATGGAATCTAATGGTAATACTTGTAAGAAAGTTATAACTGTAAAGGATCCTAAGAAGTCAAAGACTCCAGTTTTTGAGCAGGTTAACGGATTTGAATATGGTAAGAAATATCAGATCCGCACTTTGAATGGTTATAAGGTTAAGAGTATTAAGTCGGTTTATAAAGTAGCCGGTTTTAAAGCCAGTAAATCAACTTTTAGATCTATACCAGAAACTACATGGAGTTCGGGTAGAAATTGTGGTTTAAAAGTACAGGTTACTTTTACAAATGGCAAAAAGGCAATTGTTTCCTTTGGTGCAGAATCTAAGCAGCATGCCGAAGCATTAGCAGTAGTAAAAAGCGCTATGGCAGATATGGGTATCACTTCTACTTCTTCTGAATTAGAGAAAATCACTGCAGTATACAATTGGTTAGTATTGAACACAGAGTACAATGGAACTGATAAATACGATGGTGGCGAAAATTATTATGCGATACTTTTTGATAAGAAAGGTGATTGTGAAGCATACGCTCAGGCAATTGAGCTTTTTTGTGAATACTTAGGAATTAAATGTGTTGATGTTAATTCACCTAGTCATATTGAGAATAGTGTATGTATAGATGGTAAGTGGTATCTTGTTGATATTAATGGTGTTGGTACTCCATATTGGCCAGGAGATCGTTTATTAAGAAGTAGTGATGATAATTTCTACGGTGTATCTTCCAAGTCTACTTACAAAGGCATCTCTTTTGATAATACAGAATATGATAATAAGGATGAAGTTCCTTTCTTCAAACAAATGAGAGAAGACTATAAGGATTTTATTAAAGCTTGGGAACAAAAGAAAGACGCCGGAGAAGAAGCTCGCTACGAAGCAACTAAAGACGTGGTTGAGTATATCGATGTTCTTGACTTAGTAACTGGAGAGTTTGTAAAATTTCCACGTACAGATGCAAAGGGTGTGTACCTACCTGAAGGTTACGAAGGAATTGTAGAATACGATGAGGCATACGATGAGATAGTTTTGAAACATTAAGTTAAGGGGGCTCTTTTGAGCCCACTTTTGTAAGTAATAAATCAGCGCACGAATAAGTCTAGATCCCAATAAGACCAATGGTGTCTGACACCGTGAAAAAAGTGTGAAATTTTTATAAAAATTTAATATTTACAACTATTGATGTTCCTGGGATCGGATGCTAAGATAGATACAAAGCAGAGTATTCTATTAAGCAGACGGACGTATCGTATGATATAGGCAGAGTCGTCATCTGATTTCAAATTGACTATAGTTCCTGCTTTTATTCACAAGAAGATGAAAAAAGCGGGAGAACAGGGCAGAAAGCATCTCCTGCTGACCTTGCAAAAGGTTGAGACGAAAGGGGATGTACATATGAGTATACGAGAGTACAAAAGCAGTGTGTTTTCCATGCTTTTGGAGACACCGGAACATGCGCTGGATGCCTATAACGCAGTCAATGGATCTCACTATACAGATCCGTCGCAGGTGATGATCCAGAAGCTGGAAGACAAGATTTTATTATCAGTGAGAAATGATGCGTCGTTTTTGCTGGATTCCTATCTGAACCTATATGAGCATCAATCGACATTTAATCCGAATATGCCACTTCGATTTCTGATCTATTTTTCGGGAATGATGAAGGACATGATTCAAAAAAACGCTTACGACTTGTATGGGAGAAAACGAATACCGGTTCCAACACCGAGATTTGTCGTATTTTATAATGGATTGGAAGATCGTCCGGAGAAGGAAGTCTTTTATCTGTCGGATTCCTATGAGCATCCGTGTGAAGAATACGAATTGGAATTGTCCTGTGAGGTTTATAATATCAATCCGGGGAAAAATGAGGAACTGTTACGGCGAAGCCGAGTATTGTTCGGATATACACGATTTGTCGAGAAAGTACGTAAATTTGCAAAAGAGTCAGATTCGTTAAAGAAGGCAGTTGGCCGTGCGATCGATGAATGTGTGGAAGAGGGTATCTTATCAGAATTTTTTATAAAGAGACGCGAGGAGGTGCTTGAGATGGCAGCATTGGATTTTACGTTTGAACGGAGAGAAAAACTGATCGCCAGAGATAATCGGGAAGAAGGCAGAGAAGAAGGGGTGCAACGTGTGAACCGGTTATATAGCCTGTTGCAGGAAAGAGACCGGACGGACGACATTCTTCGTTCTATCTCCGATCGCGATTATCAGAATCAGCTGTTTGAAGAATTCCATCTGGTGTCAGACACCGTGAAAAAACGGTAATGCTATTTTTATGTTAAATAAAATTCGACGAGCAGGAAAGGCACCCTGCGCTCCGTAATGTTTGGAACCTGATATGATGGATACGCCGCCCATCCGAATTTTACCTTAAAAAGGTGTCAGACACTGTGGAAAAATCCCATGGGATATCTTACGACTTTTGTGCGGACGAGCTTGACGAGTGTAAGCACAATCGGAGTAATGATATCCCATGGGATTTAAAGTTCACAGTGTCTGACACCACTGTGGTCAACTTAAGCCCGAAACCCTTGATTTATCAAGGGTTCCGGGCTTTTTTTCTTGTGCTAAAAATATCATATTTTATCAAAAAAATACTTGACATATTTCCTAAAAAGTGCGGTCG
>JALEJB010000214.1 GCA_022768825.1 Lachnospiraceae bacterium | reverse complement strand
TATTTGCCGCCCAGTTCCTCAAATAATGATTTTGCCATTGTCTGTTACCTCCACATTCTTTTTTATTTTGAATGTCCGCAAAATCCGTCCTACATCAATCGGATTGCTTGGCAGATTCCAATGTACCACTTTTCGACTGTATAAATGAAAATCCAAGCCTTCCTGTCCTACAGATGTCGTCGCGAGTACAAATGGTCGAAACGGAGAATTGAAAGCATTTCTCACATGATTCACACGCTGAATGGTCTTGTCACTATTTTTTGCATCAAAATAACCGGCCGCAAAATGCACTCTTAGTTTCGGCGCTGTATTCTGCGGTCTACCTGTAAAGCTTGCTCTATAATATTCCTGTGATATATACGGAAGATTGGAAGTCTGCAAAATGGATTCTTCCATTGCGTCCACAAATTCTTTCCCAGTCGCCCCTAATGCAAACTTATACTCATCAAGCATAGCCTGAAAATTTCCATCCACACAATAACGAAACACCTGCTCGTAATGCCCTTCATCACCGGCGCATTTTTTTCCTTCAAATACCGCATTCATTATACTTCTGGATTCCGGTCTGTTAAACATACGTATAAAACTCTGATCACAGCACTCACGCGCAGTTTCTTTTCGTTTCTCTCTGTCATCGATTTCAGATAAGGCGCGATAAAGGCATACTGCCGGCGAACCAATGGCAATATGAACTAATGTATCGATGTCTTCGCCGCCGGGAACACGTTTCGGTGGAATCGTATCTTCATCCCCCAAAAGCATATGATCCATATAATCAAGCAACTCCAGCAACTGTTTCGCACCCAGTTTTCCTACCGGCAATTTATGTTCTTTTGCCAGTTTCCTCATTTCTGTCTGAATAAGAGATTTCAAGTCCTTCTTTATGACAGAAAGCTTTTGTCCATAATATTTCTTGCAATCGTACTTATCAGCCAGCCAAATCGATGGATACGATACCAGTTCCCGCTGTTCACGAATCAAAAATCTGGTCTTTCCGCGTTTTTTCTTCTTGACATCCTCATCGTCCTCCGGCTCATCATTGTCCGGAACCGCATAATAGGACCGCTGCTCAATGCTCTTATTCGCAATACGATCATTTACTAACCGTTCCGATTCATATGAAGTAAGTGTCGCAATGACTCTTGGCACCATCTCCCAACTGGAAAACACCAAAGTCTTTGAATAGCCCTCACATCGTTCAAAAATATTGTTAGGTCCACATACATAATACTTATTTGCCGGTGGTATCCACAAAAGAAGCTCCGGCGCAGCCTTCTTATCCGCAAACGGACGGAACACTTCATCAAACAATACAGCTAACCTTGCATTCGTATCCGGTAGTTTCTGATAACTATTTATCATGGAACGCTTCAGAAAAGCCGTCGGCATGCTGCTAATATATAAAGCCCTTTCCTTCGGCGTTATGGCACATGTTTTTCCATGCAGTTTGTCGTCTATCCGATCTTTTACTATATAGTTCATAAATGACATAAGATATGGCGCAGACTTTATATATTCCATTGGGAAGTTGCCGAGACCAAGCTCCAGCATAATATGTTGTAATTCCATGTAGGCTTGAATATTACCCGGACTTATCTTTTCAATTGGCATTGCCCTTGCCTTATCCGTATTTATGATCCCAGCATCTCTTCGCTCTGTACGACACATATGATCATATAATTCGCTTTCAGCCTCATTCTTGGAAGCAATCAAAATGCTTAGATCGTTCCCTTTTATTTCTGACAAATGCTCCGAATAAGAATCCCAAACCTTGTGAAATCGGTCATTTTCATCTTGATCATTCATCAGAAAATTCATCACACGCATAAAACCTTGGATATGCGTTTCTTCTCCATCTGTAAACTCAGATAATGTAGAAAAAGGCTTGTACGGAGTTGCAGATAATAAAAGCACACAACTTTTTGTATCATCTCTTAAAAACTTCTTAGAAAGCATGGCTCCATCACTTTGATCATTCTCATCAATCTCTATCAGATCCTTAAATCTTTGGAATTCATCCATAATAACAAGATTGGGATTCAACTTTTCAAGACTGATCTTTGCAAAACAATAACGGATCCTGTTGATCAAGTCCCTCTGCTGTTCCCATGATATGATTCTATCCAGCCTCGCTGCCTTTTTCACCTTTTTAAAGTTTTTACGAATTTCCTTGCAAACGGACTTTATTTCTGATATGAATTCCGACGTAAACACTTCATTTACACGCTGCTTCATCTCCTTTAGGTAGGTCCTTTTATCTGACAGTTTCTCAATTCGCATATTTTGCTGGTCAATATAGCCCTGCCAGGATTCTTCCGATTCAATGAAAGGAGTTCTCAAAAAGAGAGATAATTCTTCCGAATAAGTTCCACAAATACGGCTTTTATGCATAATAAGATAAGCCAAGGCTCTTTCATACGCAGTTCCGGCACCACTTCGCATCTGCAAGGAGGTTGCCGGAGTCATAGGGATCAAACGCACATTCCCCTTTTGCTTCATCTCCTCAAGCTTCAAATGCTGCATGGATAATCTTCCTTCGGAAACTCTGACTTGGTGTTCATTGTCGATTCCTAATTTACTGCAATTCTGTTCTGCAATACCTGCATTGGAACAGATATAAACAACAACGTAATCATCACCGTTTGCCTGACACAATTTCCCAAGCTTTTCTACAACCGTTTTGGCAACAATCGTTTTACCAAGTCCCACTTCATCCGCAAGGAGCACTCGCTTATGATTGGATGTGAAAAGGTCAACAATACGCATTGCAGTTGCTTCTTGAAAATCCTTTGCTATCATCTGCGACCTTTCCCCTTTCTTCCGGTTGCCTTCATGAATAACTCAAGTAGCTGTTTAAATTCTTCTCCGATCTTATCATCATCCAAACGCTCTGTTACCTCAAACATGGAATCCAATTGTTCCGGATGATTCGCTGCTGCCCGAAGCATCCTCTCATAGAGATCCGATTCTGTTGAAAAACCGTAACCTTCCGTACCATTCCCTGCAGCAGTTTTGCCCATCACCAACTCTTCCAGACTTATGCTGTCATAATCATCTTCATCCAGTAAATAACGCATGTAGGTCATAAACATACTCCGATTACTGATGATCTCATTGAAAATCGCATCCTCTCTTTCATCTGCAGGCATACCTGTCACTTCTAAACGAATCAGGCACTCTGCCCCATTTTTGGTCAGAATGAACATATTGCTAAGACTTCTCAAGGGAACATTCTGAAACTCCACGTTCTGTTTCAGCAGTTGTATATCTGTCTTTACGTAGAACGGACGAATGGTCACGCCTTCAAAATCATCATCTGCATATACTTTGATCGTAAATGCGCTATTCTCAGCTATGATTTCAGCTCTCTGAATTCCATACACTTCCGCTCGGAAATCAACTTCTTTTTTCTCAGGTTCATTTATTGTCTCATCCCAATCATTCAAAGGCACAAACGGACACTCTTCGTTTGGAATAAAATCCTCTTTGATACTACGATAGCTGGAATGATAATTTTTGTACTGCAGTTCTAACAAAAACTCCACATTGTGATCAAATGCATTCTGCGATGCGTTCAGGGAGCCTACATATAATTTGTGTGACTCATCATACTTTTCTGTATAGTATACTTTTGCATGGATATCCCGATTGACATCCCCATAGGTAGCGCCATCCTCAAGCGCATCATTCGAGCTCAACGTAGAATTAATTACCCAAATACCATCATCTTTTTCGTTTCTATTGAAAGCTTTATAAATCCGATTGGTCACAGAAGTTTTCCTTGTGATCAAGCATCTACTTGTCGGACCTGCATCCTCACTATCATCTTTGTCACCCAAAAGTTCGCCGATCACGCCTTCCGACAAAAATGGCGATATCATAAATAACGCATCACAATTCTGAAACTGTACCGACCCCCAAAAGTTAGACCTAAAATCTAACGATTGGAGGTCGGTATTTTTATGGCTAAGTACAGCTACGAATTTAAGAAAAAAATTGTTGATGCCTATTTAAGAGGTGAAGGAGGATATAAATATCTTTCATCCG
>JALEJB010000183.1 GCA_022768825.1 Lachnospiraceae bacterium | reverse complement strand
GTAATACAAATTAGTCTTGGTGGGAGTCCAATCTCCTTCCAAGATGAAGCCTCCGGCGGATTGCAGAGGTGCGCAGAAGAAAAATGTCATGCAAAGCATGACAATCCTCGCAGCAAGTACGCCAAGGCGTACTTGAAATATATGGTGCTGAAGTCTCTGGTAAGTATGAAAAAATTTATCGGCAGACTATCTTTTGACCAGGATGAATTGTTATACATATTAGAATGGAAGAAACGTTTACTACATTACTGATACGGGAAAGGAGGATATTGTGGATGATTTTCTTTTAATACTGAGCATGAAACAAGGTAATGAAGATGCTTTCGAGAAGTTTGTCCGAAAATACTATTCACAGATACTACAATATTGCAGGTATCACTGTTTTGATATGGAACACGCGGAAGATTTGACACAAGAAACCTTTCTCAAATTCATTGGCAGTTTGCAATCCTATCGTCACATGGGAAAAGCAAAAAACTATCTTTACACCATAGCAGGAAATCTATGTAAAAATAACGCAAAGAAGAAAAAAGATATACTTGCAGAACAAGATGCATTGGAACAGCAAATTGGTTGTTGTGATGTGATGGAGAGGATAGAAACAAAAATTTGTATGGAACAAGCGCTGGATAAACTTTTACCGGAACTTCGGGAAGTTATTATTTTGTTTTATTTTCAGGAATGTAAGCTTACAGAAATTGCGGATATATTGCGGATTAGTTTGCCTTTAGTCAAATATCGGCTGAGAAGGGCAAGAGAAGAATTAAAGCAGTTGCTTGGGAAGGAGGAAAAAAATGGAACTGGAGAAAGCGATTCGAATGTATAAGGATCAGACAACAGTGGTGGCAAAGGAAGAAAAACTATTGGAAACTACCAGAAAATCAAAAGAAATATTTTTATTCTGTGAGCAGCAACACTCTATCCAATATTTTGAGTTTTTCATTGCGCAACTTCGGTTGATACGGAAAAGATGGTGGGTATTGCAGATTCTTATGTTGGGTCTGGTTTCTATCATTTTACCTGATATACAGGATAAAGTTTCTCTGCTCAGAATACTGGGGGTGATAGGAGTCTTGTTTGTGGTGCTTATTATTCCTGAATTTTGGAAGAACAAATCCTACGATTGTATGCAAATAGAAGGTACTTGTCTGTATTCCCTGCGGCAGATCTATACAGCCAGAATGATTTGGTTTGGCATGGTTGATATGTTCATCCTGACTTGCTTTTGTATGACTATCCGTGGGAAATTAGGTCTTGCAACAGTGGAACTTTTTGTACAATTTTTATTCCCGCTGTTGGTTGCTGCTTGCATTTGCTTTGGCACATTATGCAGTAAAACACTGGCAAATGAAGGAACAGCCATATTGTTTTGCTTACTGTGGAATGCAGTATGGTGCTTCATTATTTTAAATGAAACAGTATACAAGGCAATTACTTTTCCTATTTGGTGTGCATTGTTCGTGTTTTTCGTTGCATTTTTGGCAGGAGCTGTTTACAAAACAATATATGATTGTAATAAATACTGGGAGGTGAATTTAGGTGGAATTACAAATGGTTAATTTAACAAAACGATTTGGAGATTTTACAGCGGTAGACGATATGAATATTCGTATTACAAATGGGGTATATGGACTTTTGGGTGCGAATGGCGCCGGAAAGACTACCTTAATGAGAATGATATGTACTCTGCTTACACCCACAAGTGGGCAAATTCTGTGTGATGGAAAAGATATTCAGAAAATGGAAGGTGAGTACCGAAATCTTTTAGGGTATTTACCACAGGAATTTGGCTTTTATCCGGAATTTTCGGTGAAGGATTATCTTTTGTATATAGCAAGTTTAAAAGGCATACGTCCTGTTGTTGCAAAGAAAAGAGTGAAGGAGCTGCTTGAGCAGGTGGGGCTTAGCAAAGCTGCCAATAAAAAAATGAAAAAACTGTCCGGTGGTATGAAGCGCAGGGTTGGAATTGCACAAGCAATATTAAATAATCCAAAAATATTGATATTGGATGAACCTACAGCCGGACTTGATCCAACGGAAAGGGTGCGTTTTCGCAACATGATCAGTGAGCTTTCCAAGGAGCGTATCGTCATACTGTCCACGCATATTGTTTCAGATGTTGAATATATTGCAAACGAAATATGGCTAATGAAGAATGGACGGCTTATGCAGCAGGGAAGTCTGGATGTTGTTCTTGATTCTATGCCTGAAAAGGTCTGGTCCTTTGTTACATCACAGGCAGAAGCGGAAAAGTTCATGAAGCAGTACAAGGTCTCCAATATGAAAACAGACAGGGATGGTGTAGAACTGCGCATTATCTCAGCACAACAGCCTTCTGCTTCTGCCAAAGCGGTGCAACCGAATTTAGAGGATGTATTCTTATATTATTTTGGTGAAAAGGGTGGTGAGATGGAATGATCCTATTTGAAATAAAGAAAATATTATCAAGAACAGGAAGTAAGGTAGGAATTTTGGTGCTGCTT
>JALEJB010000182.1 GCA_022768825.1 Lachnospiraceae bacterium | reverse complement strand
GTAATACAAATTAGTCTTGGTGGGAGTCCAATCTCCTTCCAAGATGAAGCCTCCGGCGGATTGCAGAGGTGCGCAGAAGAAAAATGTCATGCAAAGCATGACAATCCTCGCAGCAAGTACGCCAAGGCGTACTTGAAATATGCAAAAAAATATGTATCAGACTGCCTGCTCACAAAGCAAAAACATCTGATACATATTTTCTGTTCCATTTCATGATTCAATTTCTGATTCACCAGGCACTCGATTACTTTTTGTTTTCTCAAATTCTCTTTTCAATTTCATCAATTACAATTTCCAGTGCCTTGATCCGCGCATAATTTTTGTCCACGGATTCGAGAATATGCCATGGCGCAAATGCGGTAGATGTCTTTGCGATCATCTCGTCAATTGCCACCTCGTAATCGTCCCATTTCTCGCGATTTCGCCAATCCTCATCCGTAATCTTCCACTGCTTATCCGGATTGTTCTGGCGGTCCGTAAACCGTTGCAGCTGCGTATCCTTATCAATGTGTACCCAGAATTTGATCACGATGGCACCCCAGTCCGTCAGTTCTTTTTCAAATTCGTTGATCTCATTGTAAGCCCGCTGCCAGTCATTGGTACTGCAGAAGCCCTCCAGTCTCTCCACCATGACACGTCCATACCAGGTACGGTCAAAAATAGCAATGTGTCCACTCTTTGGCAGTCTCGTCCAGAAACGCCACAGGAAATGCCGGTTTTTCTCATGGGGCTCCGGGCTTGCGATCGGATACACCTTATAACCGCGCGGATCCAGTGCTGCCGCAATTCGCTTGATATTGCCGCCCTTTCCCGCTGCATCCCAGCCCTCATAGGCGATAATGACAGGAATCTTTTTGCGATATAACCGATAATGCAGCTGACTGAGCTTCTTTTGCAGCTCGTCCAGCTTTTGCTTATATTCCTCCTGGGGCATTTTCGCATCCGCAAAGGATACATCCGCAAGCTTTGGCATCGGCACAAGCGGGAATACATTCTGCGAGATCGGCACAGCAATATGTTCATTCTGCAAAGCCGTGTTGATCGCATCACAGAGGATCTCGATCACCTGTAACTTCGCCCACTTTTTATTTTTGGCATCAATGATATGCCACGGTGCCACCGATACATTCGTATCAATGAGATACTGATTAAACACATCCATATATTGATCGTAATGCTTATTCTGCCAACGATCTTTTTCACTCACGCGCCATCGGGTATCTTTGTTATCCTCCAGTGCGTCCAAACGTGCCTTCTGTTCCTTGTGGGATACCTGCATAAATAATTTCACAACTGCATAACCGTTGTCGGTCAGCTGTCTCTCGAAGCGCTTGACGCTGTCGATCCGCTTGACATATTCTTCGTCAGAGAGCTCTCCGTGTACCCGTTTATCTACCAGTTCGCTTCCCCATCCGGAATTAAAAAAGGTAAACTGACCATTTTCCGGTATCTCCTGAAAATAGCGGTATAAAAACGGTCGACGTTGATCCTCTTCGGTTGGTTTACCCATTGAAGTCACTTTAAAAAAGCGCGGGTCCAAATTGTCAATGATACTTCTGATCGTGCTGCCCTTTCCGGAAGCTCCCCAGCCTTCCATGAGCACAATGACAGGAAGCTTATGATTTTTCAGTTTCATCTGCTGTGCAGATAACAGCTTCTTTTTCTCGTCCCAGCGCTGCTTCATGCTCTCCTCGTTTGGGCGATCCGGTTTTGTCCATGTCTTGATCATAAAATTCCCCCCTTTCCAGTCTTGTAAACGACTGTCATTACATACCTTCTATCATGGTTTCCAAGAATTACATATAGTATAACATTTTACAGAAGTTTTTTCATTCTTTTTCTAAATAGAAACACCTTTTACATTTATAAAATTACCTTTTTTTCTTCTCGACTCAGTTTGTTTTTTAAGTCCAAGACATTTTCTTCAATTTTTCTAATCGTCTCCTCAAATACCGCATCACTCTGTCCGGTCGGATCGTCCAGCCCCCAGTTATCATCAAAGGGTCTGCCGATAAAGGGACAGCCGACATTGCAGCCCATGGAGATCGCGATATCCGGCTTCGGGATATCCGAGATCAATTTTGAATACTGCGTCTGTTCCATATCAATGCCATATAGTTGCTTCATGATACGGACAGCGTCCTGATTGATCTGAGGTTTTGTTTCCGTTCCAGCCGAATAGCTTTCAAATACATCGGACGCCAGCTTTTTCCCCAATGCTTCTGCGATCTGGCTGCGGCAGGAATTGTGCACACAGATAAACGCCACCTTTGGTTTTTCTTCACAGTTCAATTTCCTGCCGACAGTATCCGTTTTCCCTTCCCTCATGAGAAATCTCCCAGTAGTTTTTCTACCTCTGCTGCCTTGAGTACCTTTCCCATAGAAACAACTTTCTCATTGACAACCAATCCCGGCATGCTCATCACACCATATCCCATCACACGCTCCATATCGGTAATGTACTCCACTTCCACGGACAGCCCGGCATTTTTTACTGCTTCCTTTGTGTTCTCGTACATTTCATGACAGGACTTGCATCCCGCTCCCAGCACCTTGATACTCACTAACGGATCTCCCGCGCCGCCACAGCAGCAGTTTTCTGTTTCTGCATCTGCAGGGTTACTGCCACAGCAGCAACAGCTTTCTTCCTTTGTTTCCTTCGCAGGTGCATTGCATGCACAAGCAGGCTCCTGTGCTTCTTTCTTCTTACCAAAACCAAATAATCCCATTTTTCAGTCCTCCTTGAATGATATTTTTATTGTAACTATTCAGACCCCATCTCGATTCCGCTAAAGCTCCATCTCGATGTGGCTTCTCGCCAAAGAAATTTTCAAAAATACCGTCATTCATGCAAGCATGATTCCGATATTTTATGAAAATTGCCTTGGCTCTGAATAGTTACAAATATTGAATCGCATTGAAGAAATATCCAACCACGATAATTCCGATCGTACAGATTGCAATAAATATTCCAAGCAGCTTCGGCTTTACCGCTTTTTTTAACATGACCATCGACGGCAGTGACAACGTGGTGACACCCATCATAAAGGAAAGTACCACTCCAAGCCTTGCCCCTTTCGCAAGTAGCGCTTCCGCGATCGGAATACAGCCAAAGATATCTGCATACATCGGTACTCCGGCAATCGTGGCAATGACCACACCAAAGGGATTGCCTGTGCCGAGTATCTTTACAATGATCTTCTCCGGTATCCAGTTATGAATGACGGCACCGATACCCACACCGATCAGCACATAAGGAGCGACCTTTTTTGCTGTTGACATGACCTGTTCCCACGCATATTTCAGGCGATCCTTTTTTGTAAGTTCTTCCTGCGGAAGATCGATCGCTTTTCCATTCCGGATAAATTCCTCTACCTGATCCTCCAGGTGCATTTTTTCAATAAATGTACCGCCAATGACAGCGATCACAAGGCCGACGATCACGTACACGATCGCCACCTTCCATCCGAAAATACTCATCAGTAGCACAAGCGAACCCAGATCCACCATAGGGGAAGATATCAGAAATGAAAAGGTAACGCCCAACGGCAGTCCCGCACTGGTAAACCCCATGAATAATGGTATGGATGAGCAGGAACAAAACGGCGTGACTGTACCGAGCAGGGCAGCGATGATATTCGCCCAGATTCCCGTAAATCTCCCCAGTATCTTCTTCGTCCGCTCCGGTGGAAAGTAGCTTTGTATATAGGAAATCATAAGGATCAGGAAGCCGAGCAGTACCATGATCTTGATCGTATCATAGATAAAAAACCGGATGCTTCCGCCCACTCTGCTGCCCGTATCCAGCCCGGCGGCTTCCAGAATGCTTCCGATCAGTCTGTTCAGCCATTTCATTCCTAAAACTTCATTCTGAAAAAAATCCCAAATACTTTTTATCATGATCGCTCTCCTCTCGTATTCAAAAATTGAAATGTATCAATATTTATGCAAAACAGGAAGCCGTGTTCATGAACACGACTCTGGGCTGTCATCCTCCCCTTTTGTATTCGCCATCAATTCGTCCAGATAATTCCTGACATCCCTGATGCCATCCTCCGAAATGGAATAATGCATCCACTTTCCTTCTTTTCTTCCAACCACAACTCCTGCATCACACAGGATCTTCATATGATGTGACAGCGTCGGCTGCGTGATCTTCATTTCCTCCAGCAGCATGCAGGCACACCGTTCTCCGTCCCGCAGCAGTTCCAATATCTGTATTCTGTTTTCATCGGCAAATGCCTTGAACATTGCCGCCATTTTTTTATGATCTGACATTCTGCTACCTCGCATTGATAAATATCTATGTATCAACACAATAACTTATACATAGATGTTTGTCAATATATTTATGCAGATAATTCCCGTAAGTACCATGGCATACAGACACAACAATGAATCGTGATACAATAACAGAGAGCCGACTACTCTTCAAAGTAATCGGCTCTTAAGTCCGTTTTTTCCATTATAGGTCCAATGAGCATATGAACCTCGTCACCTCTGCCTCCAATTTCGTTGCTCCTAAAAGATATTTCGGTCAATTTTAACCAAAATATCTTTTAGAATGTTGACCATTTTTATCGTATCAGTTCCACCAATCGATCAATATGTATTTCCATGATGTCAATACACGGAACCGGTGAATTCTCATCATTTAGAGCCAGCGGAAGCTCAGTACATCCCAATATGACCGCCTCTATTCCATGCTCGTTTTTCATATTTTGGATCACATTTTTAAGTTCTTCAACAGTCGTCTCTTTCACAATTCCATATTCCAACTCTTTTGAGATCCGTTCATTTATCAACACACGAGTGGCAGGATCAGGAACTACAACTTCGATTCCTCGTTTGATAAACGCTTTGCTTAGATAATCTTTCTCCATCGTAAAGATCGTGCCCAGAAGCCCAACCCTATGATAGCCTTTTGAAGCAGTGTATTCCGCTGCTGTCTCAGGAATGCTGATGAATGGGGTATGTACCTTCTGCGCAACCATATCATAGACAATATGCATGGTAGCTGCGGTAAGAGCGATAACCTGTGCACCACCCTTCTCCAGATTACAGATAGCCTGAGATACATACGCAGCCAGCTCTTCGTATTGCTCACTTTCTACATACCCAAGTGCACGATTGAGATTCAGACTCTCTATGGTAATTTCCGGGAAATCAGTCCCGCCACTCCGTTCATTGATCCTTCTGTTCAATTCTTTATAGTAAATCAGAGTGGATTCCGGACCGGTTCCACCGACTAATCCGATTTTTTTCATTTACAAAAATATGCTCCTTTTCTGCTTATCTCTTCAGCGATCTCAACCAAAGGAATCATTACCAAAAATCCCCCTGTTGCTACATTTATCAGAGGCTTGTTTTCCGTATATCGTAATTGCTGTATTGTACCGGATAGCCAAATACGATTCTCCCGGCAGCTTTTATGTGGTGCGTGACATCCGAATCTTCTATGGAATACACCATGGCAGCTTTGTCATATGTTTTCACAAAATGCTCAACGGCATATCTGCTGTTTCCTGTTCCGCTGAAATAAACTCCAATCATCGTCTGATTATCATTCATCTGATTCTGCTTCCTTCTGTTCTTATACTTCGTGCGGCTTCTCACCTATGCGGAATGACTTTCTATATTCTACTGTAGTCTATCCTCTCAGATTTTTTAACGCCTCGGGATTCGTGGAGATAATCGTTGCAACAGCCTGGCAATGATCTATGTCCGAGCAATCACCACATGTTGCCAAGCCTTTTTTCAATGCACACTGACGAATATCACAAAGATTATCGCAGAATACAGTTTTTATCCCATCCATACGGCAGCCTTGACAGTTGATGTGTTCAGGTAGAATGGGCGCATTATTTAACTCCGCCCACAGTTTTGCGGTTTTTTCGCGCAGTGCCTGATCATCATTGATTGTTGCAAGATATGCGTCGCATGTTTCACAATCCAACCCGCAATATGCAATCATATTTCTCATTCTTATGTACCTCCCAAAATTTCGACTTACGTCTTAATCAAATTGCAGCAATCCTAAACCTTTTCTTCCTGTCATCCATCATATCACACCTCTCCCGTCTCATAATTCAGTGATAATTCATAATACAAAAAATCCGTCCAACCGGTATTCTCTGCATATAGGTTCTGCTTTCCCCGATACGCAAACCCAAGTTTTTCATACATATGCTGAGCCGGAATATTTGATGCCAGCGTATCTAACCGGATTGCTTTCTTTCCGTTTTCCATTGCCAGCGAAATGATTGCTTCCATCATCTTTTTTGACACACCTTTTCCCTGATATTCAGGAGTTACTGTAAGAAGATGCAAGGAAGCCACCTCCTCATCATTCAGATTCTGACTCCAGGGAATTTCATGATAATCCGCACCCTGATACATTGTGATCGCAGTCATACCTGCAATGTTCTTCCCATCCATATGCAGATACATCTCCTGTCTGTCAATATAAGACTGAATCAATGTATCCGTCGGATGTTGTCCATAAATCCATCGGGCATGGATATTCATGTCTTTTGTATGCTCAATTACCTCTATATACTTCTCTCTTACCAAGGCAAGATTGTCAGCTAATACCAATTGCATGTTACCGTTTCTCCAGCATTGCCACGCCCGCGCTGGCAAGACCGATGCCAAGCAGGGTAACAGCGGTCTGCTCATCCAGACTGCCCATGCAGGACAATACCACAACGGCTACACCCATAGCCAGCGTCAGTGCTTTAAAAACAGTAGAAACGATCTCTCGAATGGACTTCTTTTCCATCTCTTTTTCCTCCTTCAATGAATCCATATTTTTTATCATTTTCTTCACTTTTCTAAGATCCGGTTCTTGACTGATATTTTATATGTATTTTGGCCCTGCGTATAGGCATATTTTTCAACAAAATGTGTCAATTTTAAAGCACCGAATAACAAAATAACAAATCATTCGGTGCTTCTTCCATCTTTTCACGTATTCTTCTGTGTGCATATGAATTCTTAACTGCTAATTTATCTATC
>JALEJB010000137.1 GCA_022768825.1 Lachnospiraceae bacterium | reverse complement strand
GACTTGGCAAAGTTCAGTTCTTCCTTGGCCACCTTCTTGGATATGGCGATCAGATCCCGCACGGACTTTTGAATCGTCGTCGGTGTAATTCCATGTGCCTCATTATATGCCTTCTGAATCTCACGACGACGGTTTGTCTCTGTGATCGCCGCCTTCATCGAATCGGTGATCGTGTCCGCATACATGATGACATGTCCTTCACTGTTTCGAGCCGCGCGACCGATCGTCTGGATCAGCGATGTCTCGGAGCGAAGGAAGCCCTCTTTGTCGGCATCCAGAATGGCAACCAGTGTGATCTCCGGAATATCGAGTCCCTCTCGAAGCAGGTTGATTCCCACCAATACGTCAAATACATCCAATCGCAGATCACGAATGATCTGGGCACGTTCCAGCGTATCGATATCCGAATGCAGATACTTCACGCGGATGCCCACCTCTTTCATATAATCGGTCAGATCCTCTGCCATGCGCTTGGTCAGCGTGGTGATCAATACCTTATGTCCATTGGCGGTCTCCCGGTTGACCTCTCCGATCAGATCGTCAATCTGTCCCTCTACCGGACGAACCGAGATCTCCGGATCCAGCAACCCGGTTGGCCGGATGATCTGCTCTGTGCGAAGGAGCTCATGCGCTTCCTCATACTCTCCGGGGGTCGCTGATACGAACAGCATCTGGTCAATTTTCTGTTCAAACTCTTCGAAGTTCAACGGCCGGTTATCCATCGCTGATGGCAGACGGAATCCGTAATCGACCAGTGTCGTCTTTCTGGATCGATCTCCAAAATACATCCCGCGGATCTGAGGCAGTGTGATATGTGACTCATCGATAATGATCAGAAAATCATCCTTGAAATAGTTCATCAGTGTCAGCGGTGTCGCTCCCGGTTCATTTCCCGCCAGATATCTCGAATAGTTCTCAATGCCACTGCAAAATCCGGTCTCACGGAGCATCTCAATATCAAAATTGGTACGCTCCGCTATACGCTGCGCCTCCAGCAGTTTATCTTCACCCTTGAAGTAGCGCACGCGCTCTGCCAGTTCTTTTTCAATCTCATCACAGGCCTTGTTGATCTTTTCCTGCGGCACCACATAATGAGAAGCCGGGAAGATCGCCACATGCTCCAATGTCGCCTTGATCTCTCCGGTGAGAACATCGATCTCTGTGATGCGATCCACTTCATCGCCAAACAGCTCTACCCGAATCGCCAGGTCACTGCTGTTGGCGGGAAAAATCTCTACCACATCTCCGTGGGCGCGAAAAGTTCCCCGGTGAAAATCCATCTCCCCTCTGGTATACTGAATATCCACCAGTGCCCGAAGCAGGTCATCCCGGTCGATGATCATGCCCGGCCGAAGGGAAACCATCATATTGAACAGATCCTCCGGGCTTCCCAAACCGTAAATGCAGCTGACGGAAGAGATCACGATGACATCCCTGCGCTCCATCAGAGAGGCAGTTGCGGATAAGCGCAGCTTGTCGATCTCTTCGTTGATGGAAGAGTCTTTTGCGATATAGGTATCAGAGGACGGCACATATGCTTCCGGCTGATAATAGTCATAATAGGACACAAAGTATTCTACTGCATTTTCCGGAAAGAATTCCTTGAACTCGCCATATAACTGGGCAGCAAGCGTCTTGTTGTGCGCCATGATCAGTGTCGGTTTATTGATTGCCTGTATGATATTTGCCATCGTAAAGGTCTTGCCCGATCCTGTGACACCCAGCAGGGTCTGGAATTGATTTCCTTCCTGAAACCCTTTTACCAGTGCTTCGATTGCCTGCGGTTGGTCTCCGGTGGGCTGATATTCGGAGTGAAGTTTAAAATGGTCCATATTTTTTCTCCCATTGAATCATTTTCTTTGGTGCAGATTGGAATCCGCGTTTATCATCTATCGTAAACTAATATGTTCTTTTATATATATCATAATTCCGTCCATTTGTACAGTCTTTTGCGAACATTTGTTCTGATTCATACTTTGTGTTGAACACAAAAATACCACAGAACAGATTGCTCTATCCTGTGGCTGACAGTTGATATATATTCGCGGTGCAACTCAATCTCCATCCTCTGCATTATTCTTCTCCTGCGTTTTCAGGAAAGACTGATTCATACTTTCATAAATGTTATGGACTCTTTGAATTGTCTGAACCGTAGTCCTCACACCTTTGCCATATCGACTGCTTTCTTCCCAGTCAGTTATCGTGCTTGCCAATAACTCTAACGCCTCTTGTTTCTCAAATGTGAACGGTATATCTTCCAACAGGACTAGCAAATACCTGATATCATGGGACTTATCATATGGGATTCCATTCTCAAGCAGAATTGCCTTAATTAAAAACTCAACTGCCTGCTGTGTTTCAAAACAGGCAACATCCAAAAAAGCATCATCCTCCGATACAGAAAGAATTGCATTTTTTGCCTGACGAAGCATAGCTACTGAACGGCTATACATTGTGCTCATATACTACAATTCCCTCCTTTACTGCATCTTCCACAACTGTTCCATCAAGATACCCCAGATTCACAACATCTGCTCTGCCTTTTGTAATAACAGAAATCGCCTTCCGCATATTTCCTGTAAACGGCTTCAATACACCATCTGCATCGTAACAATCATCCACCCAGTCAATACAGATATCTAAATCGCTGGTTACATCACAGTCATATCTTGTAGAACTGCCAAATATGATTATTTTTCTTACAGCAGCATCTTTTCTTGCTGCATCTACAATATCCTTAACTGCTCTTTGCTTAATCGGATGAATCTTATTCACATGATCAAAAGAAGTATTGTCAACCACTCTGTTAAACTTCCATTTCTTGGATTTTCTGGCTACAAGATATTCTTCTGTTGTCATACCATCCTCTCCTTTCGCAAATGAAACCATCCCAACCTCTATTCCATCTCTGCCATATACTTGTGCTTTTTTTCTCATTTATATTATAGCAGAAACATCCAATAATTACACGAGCATTTTCTTTGGAACAGATTAATCCGCATTTATCATCTATCGTAAATCGCATGTTTTTATTTATACCACAATCATGTTCATTTGTATAGGACCTCGCAAACTTTTGTTCTATCCTGTAATTTTACCGTTTTACCTCTCCATTCTGCTAAAAAATATACAAATTCGTCTTTTCGTATTGTCTCGGAACTCATATCGTTATATTATAATATCCGGAAAGTGAGGAAAAATGAAAATGAAACAATTACGTCATCTGATATGCGGTCTTTGTCTCATCTGCTGCATATCAGGAAACATGCCCGGATCTGCATCCGCTTTGTTCGCGCCACAGCAAGCGGACGCACAAACGACTGCCGTTGCAGATGGCTGGAGGGGCCGGCAGTATTACCGGGACGGTCAGTGTCTGACCGGTCTGCACAAAATCAGCGGCTGCCGCTATTATTTTGACAAAAAGGGAAATCTGTATACCGGATGGAAAACCGTAGAAGGCAATCGCTACTTTTTTTCCAGAAAGGGACGTGTCGGTACTACACTGGGTGCTTCCTGTTCCGGCTTAAAAAAAATCGACGGTAAATGGTATTTTTTCAGCCCCGGTGGTATTTTACGCACAAAGAAAACAAAACAAGGCGATATTACCTACTATATCGACGGAAAAAAACATGTGGAAGCATATCGTGTCGGAGATCGCTATTTCAAGCCAAACGGCAAAGAGATGACAGAGCGCCAGACCCAGGATTATAAAACCCTGCAGACTGCCCGCAAAATCGTCAGTGAAATAACAACCGACCAAATGACCGATGAGCAAAAGCTGCGGGCATGCTTTGACTGGGTCATGGAAAAACCTTACCTCGTTTATCGCAAATTTGACCACTCCGAAAACTGGACCAATATCTATGCCAACGATCACTTTGAACGTGGTGGCGGCGATTGTCATGCGGACGGCAGTGCTTTTGCCTATCTTGCAAGAGCTCTGGGCTACAAGGATGTCTATGTCTGCCTCGACTGCAACGGAGTCACAGCACAGGGGCATTGCTGGACTGAGATCAACGGCAAAGTATACGATCCGCTTTTTGCCCAGTCCAGAGGATTTTCGTCCAATTACAATGTAACCTACAGTGTTTACCCGCTTCATCCGATCCTTCATCTAAAGATCGTACCGGGCTATGAACCATTACAATAATTTTTACAGGAGAAAAAAATGAAACAGTTATACAAATTATTACTTTCGTTTACTTTGCTGCTCACCATGGTAATCCTTGTGCCATATACGGTCAAAGCAGCAGACACAGAAATGACAATTTACGGCATCTATCTTGAATCCGAGGACAAGGGAGAATCGGTTCTGCTCGAATCCGACGGACATTATCTTTTGATGGATATCGGCAGTTCCGGATCTGTCCCCGCTATCATAAAACAGCTTCAGAAGCTTGGTGTCACGGAACTTGATCTGTATTTCAGCCACTTACACATGGATCACTACGGCGGAAAGGCCGGTGGTTACGGCAATACTACCGACGGCATCAAGCAATTGCTCCGTGCAGGCATAAAAGTGAACACGCTATACGTTCCGGATCTGTCTCTTTCTCCGGAAGCCGACGGTTATGATACCAAATACGACCAGATCGTCCGGGATTCCCAGGCCGGAAACACCGTTGTTTTAAACGTCGGTTCTACCTTTCAGATCGGCGATGCAAGGGCAGAGGTACTGGGTCCGGTAAACACCGATCAGATCCACCCATCTGATTACTCGGGCATACTGTCTTCGTCAGAAAGCAACGATCCCAATGTGATTCGGCACACTTATTACGAAAACAATTGCAGCCTGGCAACCATGTTCACCTGCGGTAATACAAAATATTTTACAATCGGAGATATTCTCGAAGACCAGACAAATTTTTTGGTAGATCAATACGGTTCCAAATTGAAAGCTGACATTCTCAAGCTTTCCCACCATGGTACCGGCGGCGGAAACACAGAACGCTTTTTAGCTGCCGTTCGACCGAAGTATGCATTTGCGCAAAATACCGGATTTACCGGAAAAAGTTCTTCTACAAAAAAATGGCTGACGAATATGTCCCGAAAAAGCGTACTTCCATACGGCATGTGCTATCTGGTAGCAAACGAAGCAAAAACCATCATCTATCAGGTGAAAAATGATCAGATCCGCGTTTATGAAAACGAAGTGTCAGATTCCGCCATGTTGGACGGCTGGGTTCGTCTAACCGGTGGCGACGGCGAGTTCCGCCAGATCGATCGTTATTATTTCCGCAACGGCGAGCCTCTGACCGGTGTCCAGACGATTGCCGGTAAAACCTATTATTTCGGAACCGGCGGATGCATGGAATACGGAAATTTCAATGAAAAGGCGGTATACCAGTACTGGAAGAGCTATGATAATGGCATCAAACGCTATTTTACATTCAGTGCGGATAAAGAATATTCCTATATGGCCACGGGATTTACGAAGATCGGCAAAGACACCTTCTACTTTGACAAAAACGGGAACAAAATTGCCGGTGGCAGCAAAAAGCTGATCAAAAAAATCGGAAAATATTCGTATTTGTTCGGTACGAGCGGAGCAATCTACAAGAACATCCTTTATCGTTCCGGCAAAATAATCTATTATTTTGATAAGAACGGTCGTATGGTTAAAAATAAAACCATCACCTACAAAGGTGCAAAATATAAGATTGATAAAAAAGGCAGCGCCACTAGAATCTAGTGGCGCTTGCCTTTTATCTACATCATCAGAGCGGTGTAGGTGATATACTTTTGGGATATTTCCGTCCGCTTCCATTTATGTGTTTTCTTTAAATCTACATCTCTTACATAAAAATATTTATGCGGAACAGATGCATTTTTTCCGTGATCCGGCACCGGATCGTCCCAGGTGCAGTCCACATGGACATAGTTGCTGCCGTCTTTGACATAATTCCACGCATGACTGCCTCCACCGGCACTTCCTGTCGCCGTGATTGACGCGATCCCCGCTTTCCCTGCCAGGAGATTAAATGCTGCCGCATATCCCTGACACACGGCCTGTTTTTTTACCAGACAACCGTATGCCGTATAGGAATGATCGTATTTTGTATTTATTTTTCCTGTATCATAGGCGCAGTTTTTCACGATATAGTCATGGATCGCCTGAATCTTTTCCTTCCGGCTCATCGTCGGGCTGATGATCTTTTTTATAATGGCATTTGCTCTGGCATCGGCTTTTTGGCGGTATTTTTTTGCACTGCTCGCAGACAATGCGCTTCCCTGACGAAATCCAAAGGTTCCATTGGTGTTATTCCACACCTGCACCCCGTAATTGTATTCCGGATGCTGTTTTAATACCATCTTGAAGATCTCATAGAAACTGCTTTCGTCCGTGTAAAATTGTGTCTTATAATCCCTGTTTTTCAGTGCCTTCAAAGCCAGCGTATATGCCTGTTTTTCACTTGCGATCATGGTGACTTCCCGCAGGTTCTGCGGTCCGATCAGAAATTTATAGGTCACTTCATCTCGTTTCTCGTTCACAAGATAGGAATAATTTCCCGACAACAAAATCTTTCCGTTTTTATTTGCCGCTTCCTGCAGCAATCCCAGCAATAACTCTGCATAATCACGTGCTTCCCGATCTGCCGTTTCCGCATCGAGCGCAAACGTCTTTTCCTGCGTAATGCACACATCCAATTCCTCATTTTCAATTGCCTGACTAAAAATCGCCTGGATCTTCTGATCGGACAGGACTTGTGCCGCAACGATATCCTGCTTTGCCGATATATCCCCCAATGCCAGAAGCAGGGTCAAAATCCACATAAACATTCTGTGCTTTTTCATAATCTCTCCTGTAAATCAAAAACCCTGCGAAGAAATGCTTCGCAGGGCAATCTTCTGTATAGATTATCGGTTAAGATTCCAATCTACCACAGCACTGTTTGTATTTTTTTCCACTTCCGCACGGACATGGATCATTTGGATATATTTTCTTGGATTCGCGTTTTTTCGGCTGTGCCTGCGCAGTTTCATCCTTGTTTGTGCCGGAGATCTTTGCTACCTGCTCACGTTCTACCTTCTGCTCGACCTTGACGTGGAACAGCATGCGAAGTGTATCTTCGGTAATGGCGGATGTCATCGCATCAAACATCTCAAATCCTGCCAGCTTGTACTCAACCAGCGGATCTCTCTGTCCGAATGCCTGCAGACCGATTCCCTGACGAAGCTGATCCATGTCATCAATGTGTGCCATCCATTTACGATCGATGGTCTTAAGCAATACGACGCGCTCCAGCTCTCGCACCTGTTCCGGTTCCGGGAATTCTGCTTCTTTTTCTTCATACAGTTTGACTGCACGCTCTTTGAGGGCATGCTTCAATTCCTTCGCATTGCGGAATTCTTTCGCCTGCTCCGGTGTCACCTGTTCCATCGGGATGACCGGGATCACGATCTGATTCAGCTCGTTGATATCCCATTCTTCGTTCGGAACATCATCGGAAATGCAGGTATCAACCGCATTTTCAACAAAGTCTACCATCATCTTATAGATTGCGTCACGCATGCTCTCTCCGTTTAATACGTGGGCACGCTCCTCATAGATGATCTCTCTCTGATCATTATTGACCTGATCGTAATCTAACAGATTCTTACGGATCGCAAAGTTGTTGCTCTCGATCTTCATCTGTGCTTTTTCGATGGCATTGGTCAGCATCTTGTGCTGGATCTCTTCATTTTCAGGTACGCCCAGAGCATTGAATACGCTCATCAGCTTCTCCGAACCGAACAGTCGCATCAGATCATCCTCTAAGGAGATATAGAATTTGGATTCTCCCGGATCTCCCTGACGTCCGGAACGTCCTCTCAACTGATTGTCAATACGGCGTGACTCATGACGCTCAGTTCCGATGATCTTCAATCCGCCTGCTGCCACAGCTTCCTCATCCAGCTTGATATCGGTTCCTCGACCTGCCATATTGGTTGCGATGGTTACGGTTCCGTGTTCTCCGGCGTGAGATACGATCTCAGCCTCCATCTCGTGGAATTTGGCATTCAGTACCTGATGCTTGATGCCTTCTTTTCCAAGCATCTTGGAAAGAAGCTCGGATGTCTCGATCGTGATCGTACCCACAAGAACAGGCTGTCCCTTTTGATAACATTGCTTTACATCCTCTACGACTGCACGGAATTTTTCTTTTTGCGTCTTATATACCGCATCTTGATGATCGATACGGATCACCGGTTTGTTGGTCGGGATCTCGACAACATCCATTCCATAGATGTCGCGGAACTCCTGCTCTTCTGTCAGAGCGGTTCCGGTCATACCGGATTTCTTTTCAAATTTATTGAAGAAGTTCTGGAAAGTGATCGTGGCAAGTGTTCTGCTCTCACGTTTTACCTTCACATGCTCTTTTGCCTCGATTGCCTGATGCAGTCCGTCCGAATAACGGCGCCCCGGCATAATACGTCCGGTAAACTCGTCGACGATCAGTACCTCATCGTCCTTCACTACATAATCCTTGTCGCGGAACATCAGGTTATGGGCACGTAGTGCCAGTATGATATTGTGCTGGATCTCCAGATTCTCGGCATCTGCCAGGTTTTCGATCTTGAAGAAACGCTCTACTTTTTCCACACCTTCTGAGGTCAGATTGATGACTTTATCCTTTTCATTGACGATGAAGTCTCCGCTTTCCTCAATCTCCACACCCATGAGGGCATCCATCTTGGAAAATTCTCCGCTCGCCTCACCGCGTACCATCTGTTTTGCCAGAATATCGCACGCTTCATAGAGTCTGGTAGATTTTCCGCTCTGTCCGGAAATGATTAACGGTGTTCGCGCCTCGTCGATGAGTACCGAGTCTACCTCATCGATGATGACGTAGTGCAGACCACGCTGAACAAGCTGCTCTTTGTAGATGACCATGTTATCACGCAGATAATCAAAGCCCAGCTCATTGTTGGTGATATAAGTAATGTCGCAGTTGTACTGCTCGCGACGCTCGTCGTTGTCCATACTGTTCAGTACGCAGCCGACCGTCAGTCCCAGAAACTCGTGTACCTGTCCCATTGTCTCCGCATCACGTTTTGCCAGATAATCATTGACTGTGACGATGTGTACACCTTTTCCCTCCAACGCATTCAGATATGCCGGAAGTGTGGAAACAAGCGTTTTTCCTTCTCCTGTTTTCATCTCTGCGATACGACCCTGATGCAGGACGATACCACCGATCAGCTGTACCCGGTAGTGCTCCAGTCCAAGTACACGGACGGCTGCCTCGCGCACGGTTGCATACGCATCTACCAGAATGTCGTCCAATGTCTCGCCGTTTGCCAGACGCTCCTTGAACTCTGCGGTTCTCGCCTTCAGCTGTTCATCGGTCATAGCCTGCATTTCCGGTCGCAATGCCTCAATTTTATCTACAAGTGGCATGATTCGTTTGATCTCACGTTCACTGTGAGTACCAAACATCTTTTCAAACAGACTCATTGAAATCTCCTATCTAAATCTTCTATACTGTTTTTGCATGTTTTTCAACATGCCAATATATTCTAACACGATTGTTGCAATTGTACAAGTATCGGCGATGTAAAGGTTTTATGAACATTTTGTAACGTCAGTTTTCATTTCAGGCAGAAGTTGTGGCAAAAAATTGCATCTGTGTTTTGCTACTCAGTTGCGCTCTTGCGCCCGCCAATGTGGGGGGGCACGAGGTCTGGGAGACCTCGGTTTTGCCCCGACCGAAGCGGAGCATAGATCGCGCTACAGTCGTAGCAATACACAGATGCAATTTTCCCCACCACTGCTTGACATTTGTTATGGGCATGTTAGAATGTTTTATAATATTTTGGTAATCTATTTTTTATTACAATGAAAGAAAAGAGGATTTATTATGAGTTACGTTTATAGAACACATGGAACCTGCGCTTCACAGATCGAGCTGGAGCTGGAAGGAAATATTGTTCACAATGTGAAATTTACCGGCGGCTGCCATGGAAATCTGCAGGCAATCCCGAAGCTGGTTGAGGGACTGACCGTGGAAGAGGTCGAGCAAAAGATCGGCGGTATCCGCTGCGGTTTTAAGGATACGTCCTGCGGCGACCAGTTGGCGAAGGCGTGCCGCGCGGCACTGGAGGCGCAGAAGTAGACTTATCTCCGATCGGAAATATTTTATACGCCGCTAATCTATAATTACTCTGATTGCACTTAAACCCGCAAATGCGGGGCGTGCAAAAGTCGTAATTATAGATTGCGGCGTTTTTTATTTTTCCGAAACCACACAAGGGCGCGCAAGAGGGCACGGGTGTCTGACACCATCTAATATGTACATATTCAAGAGGCACCTGCTCTGTAATTACTCCAGTTGTGCTTACCCTCGTCAAGCTCGGTCGCACAAAAGTCGTAATTACAGGCAGTTGCCTTTTACTACATGATATATGGTGTCTGACACCCTTGGTCACTCCGTCATGCTTCGCATGACACCTCTCCCCTAAAGGGGCGAGGCCAAAAAAGCACCTACATAAAATGACGACTTTTGCGCGCCCCGCATTGGCGGGCTTGAGCGCAACCGGAGTCATTTTATGTATGGTGCTTTCTTATTTTGTGTGTGAGATGGCATCTGCCCCTCACTACTCCTCGTATTTCCCGAGAAATTCCTTCAGACGGTCCCCGGACTGCTCAAACAGTTCCTCCGGCGTACCTTCCTGAACGATCACACCGTTTTCCATGAAGATGATATGATCCGCGACATTTTTGGCAAAGTTCATCTCATGGGTCACAATGACCATCGTCATATGCTCTGCTGCCAGATCCTTGATGACCCGCAAAATATCCTGAGTCAGCTCCGGATCAAGCGCGGAAGTAGGCTCATCAAAAAACAGGATCTTCGGATTCATCGCCAACGCCCTTGCAATGGAAACACGCTGCTGCTGGCCGCCCGATAACTGATACGGATACGCATCTGCTTTATCCTCCAGCCCCATTTTCTTCAGCAGTGCTCTCGCCTCTGCTTCCACCTCTTTTTTCTCACGCTTCTGCACGCGGATCGGTGCGTCACAGACATTTTTCAGTACGCTGTAATGCGGGAAGAGGTTAAAATTCTGAAAGACCATTCCGTAGTCCATATTGATCTCCCGAAGCTTCGCTTTCGGAGCATAACAGACATGTCCATTTTCCGTCCAGGCAGCCTTGTCACCCAGATAGTTGATCTCTCCGGAATCAATCGTCTCCAGCATGACTGCGCAGCGCATGATCGTGGATTTACCGGAGCCGGATGGCCCGATGATCGCCAGTACCTCACCCTCTTTGACAGACAGGGAAATGTCCTTCAATACCTCTAGGCCATCAAAGCTTTTTTTGATATGATCCATCTGTAAGATATTCATGTCATTCCTCCTATCTGTAGTATCCAAAGCGTTTTTCCACCCATTCCATTCCTGCTGCTACAACAAAGTTGAAGATAAAGTAAAAAATACCTGCAACAACAAACGGAATAAAGGTCGTCTCTTTTGCGGCAATCTGCTTTGCGATCGTAAACATCTCCATATATGCCAGTGAAAATGCAAGAGAAGTGTCTTTTACCAGCGTCACCAATTCATTGGTCAAAGCCGGCAGCACCCGCTTGATCACCTGCGGAAGAATGATATGTACAAAGGTCTGTGCCGGGCGATATCCAAGAATCTCTGCTGCCTCATACTGTCCTACCGGCATGGATTCGATTCCGGAACGGTAGATCTCTCCAAAGTATGCGGCATAGTTGATGGAAAAGGCGATGATGATGGCAGGATAACGATATCCGGAGATATTGGCTTCCCACAGATAAAACGGTCCGTAGAACACGACCATGAGCTGAAGCATCAGTGGGGTTCCCCGCATCACTGAGATATATATTTTGACCAGCCCGCGAATCACAGGATTCTTTGACATACGTCCAAAGGCGATCAGCATTCCAAGTGGCAGAGAGAAAAGTAAAGTCCAACAGAATATACTGATGGACTTTAACATTCCTGCTGCCAACTGGCTAAAAATCATAGCGGTTGACATGATAGGTTCCTCCTAAATTCAAGTACGCTTTGGCGTACTTGCTGCGATTATTTTCCGATACAGATCAGATCAGAGATGTCATATTTCTCTGCGAGCTTTGCAACAGTTCCGTCCTCTGCCAGCTTTGTCAGATCCTTGTCTACGATTTCGCAAAGCTCGGTGTTACCCTTTTTAAATCCAACACCATACTGCTCTGAATTCAATACCTCGTCCAGAATCTTGTAGCCTTCGCCGCGGGTTTTTAACTGATAGTTAGCAACTCCGATGTCCATAGCTACCGCATCTACAGATCCGGCCTGAAGCTCTACAAAGGCGCTGTTGTAATCCGCAAACTCCTGTAATCCGGAAAATGTTCCGGCGAGATCTGCCTGATCCCCCTGCAGCAGTTCCAGCGCGGCACTTGCTGCCTGTACGCCAACGGTCTTGCCTGCCAGATCTGCCAGCGATGCGATTCCGGAACCCTCTGCTACCACGATCACCTGACTGTTATCGGCATAGGCCTGTGTCCACTCATAATCGTCTTCTCTTCCGTTGATGGTAAATCCGTTCCAGATACAGTCGATGGAACCGCTGTCCAACTCCATATCCTTCGAATCCCAGTCAATCGGGGTCTTTACAAGCTCCCAACCCTCCATATCACATACCGCCTGGGCAAGCTCTAAGTCAAATCCGGTATATTCGCCATTGTCATCCATATATCCGTATGGCGGATACTCTGCATCAAATCCTACCGTAAATGTCTTCCCGGCATCTTTTTGGGTGCCACAGCCGGTAACGGCTACTGCGGCAAGGGTCATTGCCAATAAACAAACAATTTTCTTTTTCATGATTTTTTCCTCCGTATCATTCTCATGCTTTATCGTACTAATTCGCTGATATGTTATCACAGGAATCCATTATCGTCAATGCATGTTTTCTTTTAAAGCTGCGCTGACAGGTCCGGTTTCTTCTGACGGGCCTGTAGATCCGTCATCTTTTTCTGCACATAATCGACCCATCTGTCCTCTGCCGGCGTGATCTGTGCCCCATAATAAAACAGATTGTCCTGATACGGCAATTTTCGCAAAATATGGATACGCATCGATATCCGAAAACCCTGTACATGATCCGCAAAAAGCAGTGCCACCGGGTAAAACTCGCTTTCCCTGATATCCAGCGCGCTCACAAAGCCGACTCCGCCAAGGCTGTAATTCTTGAGATTGATCTCGACTTCCTTCTCCATGCTCATTGTACGCAGTGCCGCACGCATATCGGTACGAATACGTTTTTCCATGCGTCGGTTGACACGTACACTGTCCCGGCTGCTGGTCAGAACATGACAAAGCTTCCCATGCACAATATCTTTTTTGATCCTGCAGGCACTCCATCCGACTGCCTGTCCGCCATTGCCGACATAAAAGGCCAGAATCTGCAGCTTGTCTCCCCGAAAGTCAATGATCTGCCCTTCGTGCTTGATGGGACTCAGATACAACTTATCGTCCCTTTTTGCCACTATGATCGCTTCGCATTCAAAGCGCAGATCTCCCTGCACCACGCGGATCTGAATTCGCTCGTTTACCGGTATCTCACCTATCCTCATAGATCATAACTCTCCCAAACACATCACATTGTTTACCACGAAAGCTTTTCCGCTCCGTCCTCTGTCACAAGTACCATATACTCCCACTGGGCAGATGGCTTGCGATCCTCCGTATAAGCAGTCCAGCCGTTATCCTCGTCAATAAAGATATCCTCTTTTCCCATATTTACCATCGGCTCGATCGTAAAGATCATTCCCGGAACTAAAAGCATCTCTGTTCCCTTTTTGGAATGATAGCCTACCCACGGGTCCTCATGAAAATCAAGTCCTACACCATGTCCGCCGATCTCACGCACGATGGAATAACCGTTCGCATAGGCGTGATCATGCACCGCCTGTCCCATATCGCCTAAAAATCCCCATGGCTTTACCTGCTCCAAACCTTTGTCACAGCATTCCTTTGTGACCTCAACAAGTCTTCGCTTCTCCTCACTGACGTTTCCGATACAAAACATCCGGGACGAATCTGAGTAAAAACCGTTTAAGATCGTAGAACAATCTACATTTACGATGTCTCCGTCTTTTAACACCACATCTTCGCTTGGGATGCCGTGACACACCTGATCATTGACCGACGTACATACGCTCTTGGGATATCCCTGATAATTGAGCGGTGCGGGAATTCCTCCCATCTTGGTCGTCAGATCGTACACCCAGCGGTCGATCTGTCCGGTGGTAACTCCCTCCTGTATATGCTCCCCTACATAGTCAAGTACCGCTATATTGATCTTGGCACTCTCTTTGATAGCGGCGATCTGATCCGCATTTTTGATCAGCTTTCTTATCGGAACCACATGCCCCTCCTGTCTGATCCGTTCTATTTTCTCATCAAATGCCATGTGACACTGTTTGTACTTTCTGCCGCTTTTGCACCAGCAGGGATCATTTCTTCCTATCTTGATCTGTTTTACATGCTGTAACATCCTGTTCCTCTTTTCCGCATAAAATTATTCCATGTAATTATAATGTAACGTTTCCGAAGGACAAGCCTTCCCATACCTTTTTAATGATCTTGATCTCATGCTCACCCCGCATCGTGAGGTAGGCATCTCCATCCACATGAAAGTCGGCTGTCTCTTTTGATGCCAATATCGCATAAATCTCCTGATATTTTTCGGCCAGGGCGATCTTTTTGACACTGGCCGTCACATCCTCTTTTGTGATGCCGATCTTTTCTCTTGAGACATCACTCAGATCCATCCAGAAGTCATCCGCGCGACTCACTGCAAGTGCCTCTTCCTCATCGGATAATTCTACTGCCTCTTCTCTTGCCAGTTCATAAAAAATCAGGTCATGAATCGCCAGGTTCATCGCTTCCTCTCTGGCACGCACGCGCACAAAATTCCCGTTGGTATGAAGATTCCAGTATTCATTCGGATCCTGACTGTTGTAAACCATAGCCTGCTGCTGCACGATCTGTTCCTCATATGCCACATAAAAAGCCAGATCCTTTAATGTATAAGACTTCTCATCAATTTTCAGGGCGGTCTTGTCTAAATTGTCCGCTAATGTGATCTTTTTCACGCGTCCTGCGCATCCCATGCACATGACACACATCAATCCCGCCAGCAAAAGCCATAGGTATTTGCTGCGGGACTGTCCTTTCTTTTTGTCTGTTTTCATATTTTTCCTTATAACACTCTGCGCACCGATAGAATCGTACGATAAGTCGCATTTGCCGTCGTGATACCGCTTCTGGAGCTCTGTGCTCCCACAATCCTTCCGCCACCGGCATAGATCGCCACATGACCGCTGTAACAGATCAGATCACCCGGCTGCGCATTCGCGTAGCTGACCTCTTTTCCGCAGGATCTCTGGAGCAGGGAACTATGCGGCAAGGAAATTCCGAAATGTTCAAACACCTTCATGGTAAATCCCGAGCAATCCGCGCCATTTGTCAGGCTCGTTCCGCCCCAGACATACGGATTTCCGATAAACTGGGATGCGTAATTGACTACGTCCTGCCCACTGATATTCGTGGAATATGCGGGATTTTTGCCGCTGTCAGAGGATGGCTGTTCCTCTGCCACCTGGGTATCGCCGCTCTGCTGCTGTTGTTGCTGTTGTTGCTGTTGCTGCCGGGCGGCTTCTTCCTCCCGGCGTCTTTGTTCCTCCTGCTGACGGCGGATCTCTTCCTGTCGGATACGCTCCTGTTCCGCAACAATGATGGCGTTCTGCTCATCGATGGTCTTTTTGTACGCATCTGCCAGACGCTGTGCCTCGGCCAGCTTCGTGTCATAGTCATCCATGGTACTCTTCATCGTGTCCAGCTTTGCCTGCAGGGCCTGTGACTGCTGCTCCTGATTTTCCAGAAGCTGCTCCATCTCTTCCTGTTCCTGCTCCAGTATCGCTTTATTATCCGCAACCTGCTGAACCGTCTCTTTATACACATCTAACTGATTGCGATCGTAATCGTAAATCTGGGTAAAATACTCTACACGATTCAGAAAATCCGCCATGCTGGTGGCGCCAAGCAATGCCTCGATCATCGAATTGTCGCCGCGTTCATACATAAAACGGATCCTTTTTTTCATGCTGTCATACTGCCGGTCGGCATTGTCCTGTGCTTCCTTCAGATCCTTTTCTGATTTTGCAATGTCCTTCTTTTTCTGATCGATTTCACCTTCCAGAACCTCGATATCCAGAAGTAATGCCACCAATTCCGCATCTGTAGCGTCTATCTGTGTCTGCAGCGCACTCTGCTGCCCTTCGATATCGCTGATCTTATCATTGGCCTGATTCAACTGCTGATTTGCCTCATTGATCTTGTTCTGTGCATTTGAGATCGTCGATGCGATCGCCCGCTGACCTGCGCCGGCTCCCAGCACTGCTATGAGTGTCAATGCGATCGCTCGCTTTGCAATTATTTTTTTTGTATATTTACTGTTTTTTTGCTTTTGCATTCTGAATCTTCTATCCCTTCTAAAACCGTTTCCAATCATTTGTCATACTTTTGACCCTGGATATCAAAAAGTATAGCATTTTTTCAGCTGTAATTCAACCTATGACAGCTGCCGAATGATCAAAATCTTATCTCCTGCCTTCACATCGTCCCCGATGTCCGGATTCCACTTGCGGATATCCTCTTCCCGCAGCATGTATTTTTTTGCAACACTCCACAGATCCTCCCCCGGCTGCACATATACACCGATCATGCCCGGACGGTCGGCATCCTTTTTGGGTCCCTCGGCATAAGCCATGGAACCAACATACGTATATTCCCGGTTTTCAAAGGCGATGACGGACAGTCGAATTCCTGCTTTACACTCTGCCATCCCGCTGTCTAAAAGCGTGGTACTCAGCTGGTCGATGCCGGCATCCAGCTGGTAGGTCAATGTGGTATCGCCCTGCATCTGAGGAATCTCTACGACCTCGGTAAAGGGCAGGGTCGCATTCATACTGACCAGCGGATTGTCATCATTTGCCACAATCATCAGCAGGCGTAGCTTCAGCAGACCGTTTACTTCAATGCCGGATTCCACCTGATTGGTGTGTTCGATCTGGATCGTTCCGAAGCATCCGCACAGCTGGATCACCGGTTCCGTGGATTCGATGGAGATCCGTTCGTTCATGCGAAATTTCGAGTCATTTTTGATCAAAAGCTTCGGAAGTGCGACGTGTTTCGTGATACCCTCCAGTTTCCCGTCCAGAGAATACACATCCTCGATCAGTCCGGTTGTTTTTTCTTCCCATAACCATTCCTGTAATTCGATCACCGCAACCACATGAATCAGACGGATCTCCCCATCCAGATCCTCTCTTGGTTCCAACTCCGAAGAAAGCAGCCGGGTGGTGATCCATGAGATCAGATCCGGTTCTGCCTCAGGGGCTTCCAATTCGCTGCGGATCGGAAGCGATGTCTCCAGACACTGGACCTCTCCGTTTCCGGATGTGCTCCGGTATAACATATGTATAAACAATTCTCCGTTTACATTGATCATGCCCTCTGCCACTCTGCAGTCGATTCCCCGCAGTTGAAGCGTATAGGATAAAATCTCATCAATGCTTGGTTTATTGGACGAAAGTGCCACATCCTCGCGGATGCGAAGCGTATCTTTTTTGTGGCTGTCCATTGTAAGCGTCTGCACCGCCGCAGTTTTCAGCTGCAGCATATCCTCGTCAGATGTGGTTTCCGTGGGTAATTCGAAGTTCTCCGTTTTTTTCAGATTGATTGTGACCGTGATCAGCGAACGGATCTGCAGCTTTCTGGAATTGATCGCGCTGACCGTCAGATCCTCGATATCTGCTGTCACATGGACATCGCAATCGCCTGCTGCCGTTTCCATGCGGATGGCTTCCTGAAACGGGATCTCGCCAATCAGCACAGAAATCAGCCCTTCCTCCTTCGTACTGCGGTAGAGAACCTGAAACTGCAGTGCCCCCCGCAGCTTGACGAGTCCGTCCTCAGCACTCACCTCGTCCAATTTTACATCGCCCTGCGCACTGATGATCCCAACAATATCCGCTTTGTATTCCGGCAGATTATAATCGTCATCCAGAGTCAGCTGTGTCGTTGTATTGCCTTTTTCACAAAGAACCGCCAACTGTGTATGCGAAAAAACCATGTCTGTGTCAAATTTGTTATCCTTTGATCCATATGATTCCATACAAAAAGACCTCCGTTTTTTGAATTACTAAATTAGTATTCAAAAGCGGAGGCCTTTATGCCTTACTTTAGCATAACTTCATGCGAATATCACGTGTAATGATATCTGTGTAGGAGAAGGACAGTAACTGTGGTGGATTGATTCCATCCGTGCTGTCTACTAAAATCGTAAACACACTTGGATATGCATTCTGGATGACACCATGCTGAATGTCCACCTTGTTGCGTCCACGGTCCAACTGGATCACTACCTTGTTTCCGCATCTCTGGTGTACAGAAGCACGAACTTTGCTTATGTCTGATTGCTGCATCCTATATCCTCCCTTTATGCTAGAATTCTTTCGGCATCATTGTACCACAACATCTAGTGTCCTGTCAATGACCCAAAATTACTCAAACACAACATTTTGTCCATAATCCGCTAATTTGACCACAATATATGGAAAACCGGCTTTTTCGTCTTGTGGTTGGCTGTCAGAGCTTCCAAGCAGTGTGGTGGCAAAATAGATGTCATCCTTATCCTTTCGCAGAGAAGTTACCCGGATACTGCTTCCCGCCGGCTGCTTCCCATATCCTCTGGCCAGATACAGGTAGCCGCCATCACTGTATGTAAGCCGAAATTCCTGTTCTGCCTGCGCATCAATCTCAGAGGCAAGCGTCGGCGGGATATCCTCGGCTGCCACCACGGTATAGTCGATCTCCTCACCTTTGGACAGGTTCTTCGCAGTCTGAATCACGTCTGTTTTTGCACATCCTGTAAATAAAAGTACGATAATCAGGACTGCAAACACTGTTTTTCGCTGATTTCTCATCAGATCCTCCCGAATATTCTTTTTATACTTTATAATTTATATTGTATACAGATGAGAAATTATGCTATCATATAATTAATTATTTTAAGTGAGGTACAGATGCAATCATGAGAATTATTCCGGCATTACTATTTATAGGGTTATTTTTAATTTTTGGAATCCCCGTTCTGCTCATTGAAAAGCTGATCTCCATGGTCAATCCGAAAGTAGCGGATTTCAGACAGCTTCGAATGGTACAATGGGCATTTAAAGTGATCCTGTTTATCTGTGGCACAAAGGTGACGGTCATCGGAGAGGAAAATGTCCCGACAGATGAGCCGGTTTTATATATCGGTAACCACCGCAGCTATTTTGATATCGTGATCTCCTATTCCAGATGTCCGAGGCTCACCGGTTATATCGCCAAAGACAGCATGAGACGATTTCTGCTGATCTCCCTTTGGATGAAACGCCTTCATTGTCTGTTTCTCAAACGGGATGACATGAAGCAGAGCCTGCGGACCATTCTTGTTGGAATCGAACAGATCAAAAAAGGTATCTCCATCTGTATCTATCCGGAAGGCACACGCGGGAATGGTGAGACAGAGCTGGACATGCTCCCATTTAAAGAGGGCAGCTTTAAGATCGCCGAAAAAACCGGCTGCAAAATCATCCCGATGGCGGTCACCGGTTCCCGTGATATCTTTGAAGCTCATCTTCCGTGGATCAAGCGCAAGCATGTCATACTGGAATACGGGAAACCGATCTCGATCAGTGAGCTGACTCCTCAGGAGCGAAAGAAGCTGGGCGATTATTGCCAGAAGGAGATTCTTGCGATGCTCAAATCCCACCGCGACATGATATAAGAGAAAAAAGCGCTCAAATGAGCGCTTTTACTATGTCCTGATATCCCATAAAATGCGATGCTTTTACAAGGATCGTATCTCCCTGCTGGATCGTTTCTTTTAATTTTTCCAGCAATTCATCTCTCGAATCAAATTGCCTGCAGATCACGGTATGCGGATGATCTATCACCCCACGCTTCAGATGTCTGCACAATTCTCCGGATGTAAATAACAGATCCACCTTGCTTTTTGCAAGATAGGTTCCCACCTCATAATGAAGTTTTTCCTCATTTTCTCCGAGCTCACCCATATCTCCTAAAACGGCTATCTTACGGCCTTTTGCCTGAACAAGCACATCGATGGCAGCTTTCATCGAAACCGGGTTGGCATTGTAGCAATCGTCAATCACCAGATAATCCTTCGCATGGATCAGATTGGTACGTCCAGCAATGGTCTGCGCACTCTCGATTCCCCGGCAGATCTCCTCTTGTGTGAGTCCCAATGCCAGACCCACTGCCGCAGCTGCACAGGCATTATAGACATTGTGCACACCCGGGATAAAGGTCTGCAGTGGATAGGCGCCTTGCGGCAAATGGAGTAAAAAGCGTACGCCTTCCAATCCAAGGTTTTCCACCTCTGTTGCAAATACACTTTTTTTATCATATACGGCAGCTTGTGGTTTATCCTCGCCCATACCATAGAACACCGGCGGATTTCCCTGTACCCGTTCCACTGTGCACAGCTTGTCATCGTCTCCGTTGAGTACAACTGTGGCATGCTCTGCCAGATGATCAAACATCTCTGTTTTCGCCTGCAGGATGCCATCCCTTGTTTTCAGATTTTCCAGATGACAGATCCCGATATTGGTGATCACGGCAATGTTCGGTCTGGCTACCTTTGCAAGTCTTGTCATCTCTCCAAACTCTGAGATGCCCATTTCCAAAACTGCCACCTGCGCCTCCTCTGTAATCTGAAAGACGGTAAGAGGTAAGCCGATTTCATTATTAAAATTACCGGCAGTCTTATGCACCTTATATTTCTGTGACAGTACCGCAGAAATCATCTCTTTTGTACTAGTCTTTCCCACACTTCCCGTAATTCCTACAACCGGAATATCCAGACTCGCCCGATAATGCGCTGCCAGATTGGCCAGGGCGGTCTTTGTGGATGCCACTAGAATATACGGTCCCGCCGGTGCTTCCAGCTCTTTTTCTGATATCACCGCAAAGGCTCCCTGCGCAAATACCTGCGGAATGAAATCATGTCCATCCACACGCTCTCCCGGAATTGCCACAAACACATATCCCGGCCGAACCTGCCGACTGTCTATGACGACCCCGGCTGCTGTCTGATCTTTTTCATATTCTCCGGCAAAAAGCGTGCCGCTGCATGCCTTTGCCATCTGCTCCAATGTCATATTTTTCATCGTATCTGCCTCAACCTACTGATTTCTTTTTCGTTTTTCCAAAGAAATACTGATCAGCTTCTCACACAATTGGTTATAGTTCATTCCGATAACTGCGGCCTCCTGCGGGATCAGGCTCGTCGGTGTCATACCCGGAAGCGTATTTGCCTCCAGACAGTACATCGCGCCGTCCTCATCCATCAGAAAATCCATACGTGAATACGTATCCAGTCCGATGGTCTTTGCCGCCAGCTGTGCATATGCCTGCATCCGCTTCGTCTGTTCTTGTGTCAGGTCTGCCGGACAGGTCTCCACCGCACTGCCTGCTTTGTATTTGTTCTTATAATCGTAAAATCCCTCGATGGGGGCAATCTCAATGATGGGTAATGCCTGATCCTCCAACACGCAGACGGAAAATTCTCTTCCCTGAATGTACTGTTCCACCACGACCTCATTTTCCCAGCGAAATGCCTCTTCCAATGCGGCTTTATATTCCGACTGATCACGCACAATGGATACACCGATGCTGGAACCGCCGCAGCATGGTTTCACCACGCACGGAAAGTCCGGTCGTACTGTGGATTCCACACCTTTTTGTACAGCAAATCCCTTTGGCACCGGAACGCCGCCCGCCGCGAACATCTTCTTGGCAATATCTTTATTCATAGCGATCGCGCTGCTCAGATAATCCGATCCGGTATAGCAGATCCCAAGCAGATCAAAGGCTGCCTGAATCTTGCCGTTCTCTCCGTTTTCTCCGTGAAGCGCCAGAAATACGATATCCGCTTCCTGACACAGCCGGATCACGTTCGGACCGAAAAAACTTTTCAAGTCACCGGGACGGCTTGCCTTGATCGCTTCAATATCCGGAGCCTGCTCTGAAATCGCTGATACCGCGGTACTGACCTCTTCACTCCGGTCAAACCAATCGCTGATATCCTCTCCTTCTTCGCCGCGTCCCATAAATACATCCATCAAAATGACCTGATGTCCATTTTCCCTCAGGGCAGCCGTCACATTACTTCCCGTGACAAACGACACATCTCTTTCGCTGCTGAGTCCACCTGCCAATGTTACGATCTTCAATTGCTTCTCTCCTTATCAATAAAAATCATCTTCTATATAGTACCCCATTTGGAAAAGAGATACAATATGTCCCTTTCAAAAACAAGAAAAAAGCATGATTTTTTCTGCTCGCTTTTGCAGTTCATAGGAATCGGATCTTTTTTTCAGTTGTGTGAGAAAAACACTCTGTTCATTGGCGTATTCCGCCTGCACGGCAATCCCCTCCTTTTGTAAAACCAGCGCATACAGACCGTATAATTCATCCAGAAGCCAGAGTTTTCCTTCATTGATACAGCACTGGATGCCTGACTCGCAAGATTCCTCCGCGCTGCCGAGCCGTTCCAGTCTGCTATGCAAAACCGCCAGATTATGACAGACTAACGGCAAAATCCGGCTTCTGATCTTATGATCTATTTTATGTCTTTCCATATAAAAGATGATCTTCTTCAAAAACTCTTCTGCCGTCTCGTACTCTTCTAATTCAAAATATGCCTTGGCAATACTGTTCATCACCCACAGCTCCAGATAGGTAAACGCCACGACCTCTTCCCCTGCGTGCAGCCGCTCCAACGGGCAGGACTGCTCCAAAAGCTCCAGCAGTTCTTCCAGCACAGTCTCCGCATCACCTGCTTCGTCCATCCGGTTTAAGATTGCAACATAATCCCGAAGCTGTTTCTCATAGGGTGTCTCTTCTTTTTCTTCCGGCAGCTTTGTTCCCAAAAGCTCTGCCAGGTTATCCGCTGACCCCCGGCGCGCATCCATTGTCATGCCCGCAAAAAACCAGGCCGGCTCACCCAGTCGCCGAAACAGCTCTTCCAGAACGCGTCGGGATGGCATCTGTTTTCCCTGTTCGATCCGCGCGATCGTGGCTGTGGAGCAGATCCCCCTTGCAACCTCCCTTTGTGTCATTTTATTTCTGATCCTGCTTTCCTTTATTACTTCGCCCATTGTGTAGTAGATCATTGTCTCTGTATCTCTCCTTTTTCTATTTGTCTTACGGTTACCGCACTTCTATTTTCGCACACAAAAAAGCTGCGAGACTTGACAATCTGTCAAGCTTCGCAGCTATCCCTGTTCTCATTTATCTGAAAATTGCCAATTTGTCAATTCCGGCATTGCGGCTTAGAAGTGACCGCAGACTGCTCTAGAATTCCGGCTCGATCAAACCATAAGAACGATCTTTTCTCTTATATACCACATTTACTTCGCCGGTCTGCGCGTTGCTGAATACGAAGAAATTATGTCCGAGCAGTTCCATCTGCACGCAGGCGTCTTCCGGGAACATTGGCTTCATACCAAACTTTTTACTGCGGATGATCCGAATCTCTTCATCCTCCGCAGAATCCTCTTCTACGAAATCCTTTCTCAGGCTTGCTGCATTCTGCTGCTTGGTCACCAGTTTCTTGCGATATCTCTTCAGCTGAGCTTCGATCACATCTTCCACCAGATCGACGGTCACGTACATGTCATCGCTCTGCTGCTCTGCGCGGATAATATGTCCCGGCATCGGAATCGTAACTTCCATCTTCTGACGTTCCTTCTCCACGCTCAGTGTGACGTAGCATTTTGTATCTTCTGTAAAGTATTTTTCAAGCTTTGAAAGCTTGTCCTCCACTGCGCTACGAAGTCCCTCTGTGACATCAATGTTTTTTCCAGTAATAATAACCTTCATGATTACCATCTCCTTCCGAGATTTTTAGTAAATTTATTTTATCAAATTTTCACAAACAAATCTACCATTTTATGATAATTTTTACAAAAAATTTTGTTTTATCTTTAATTTTCTGACAGTTTTGCCCATAAACTTGAATTTGAACAGGAAAGCATGGTAAAATGTTTTGAATCAATATACAAACATGAGGAGTCACCTATGAAATCAAAAAATGTATTGATCACCGGCAGTTCCCATGGCATTGGCGCAGCGATCGCCCGTCGCTTTGCCGAAGAGGGAATGACACTGGTATTAAATTGCAAAACGGATGCTGCCTCGCTGGAAGCACTGGCGCGTGAGCTTCGTGATACCTATCATGTGACGGTTCTCACCTACGTCTGTGACGTAGCAGACGATTGTGCCGTCAAAAAAATGTGCGATGACATCGCACAGACCATCGGCGGGATCGATATTCTGATCAACAATGCGGGAATTTCCAAAATCTGTCTTTTGACGGATATGTCCATTGCAGATTGGAATGACATGATCGGCACAAATCTGACCAGTGTATTTTCCTGCACCAGACATGTACTTGATCATATGATCCACGTCAAAAACGGACACATCATCAACATCTCGTCCGTCTGGGGCAATGTGGGGGCATCCTGCGAGGTCGCTTATTCCACAACCAAGGGCGGCATCAATGCCTTTACCAAAGCACTGGCAAAGGAGCTTGCTCCCAGCAACATCAAGGTCAATGCCATTGCATGCGGCATCATAGACACCCGCATGAATGCGGAGTTTTCTGCGGAAGAAAAACAGATTCTGGAATCGGAAGTCCCCATCGGGCGTTTCGGCAGACCGGACGAAGTAGCAGATTTCGCCTGGCAGCTGGCAAACGCGCCGGACTATCTGACCGGACAGGTCATCACTCTTGACGGTGGCTGGCAATAATCGAACAAACGACCTATGATCCCAACGCAAGATGCTCTGTACACCTTTTCCGCTCGTGTGCAGTCACTGATGACAGAGAATTCCATCTCTCAGAAGGAGCTGGCTGACAGAATTCACCTGACACCATCTGCTTTAAACAGATATCTCAGAGGGAACCGTATGCCCAATCTCGAATTACTGTTGCAGTTAGCCGATTTTTTTCAAGTATCTGTATCGTATCTTCTGAGTGAGACCGAGGAACGCCACCTCGTCCCACCGCTTCTGCCGGATGAAAAAACAGTCCTTGAAATATATCGTTCTCTGCCTCAAATCGCACGCGACAATTTTCGGATAAATGCAGACATTTTTGCCCATTTTTCAAGGCTTTGCGTTCATCCTTTTTGCGAGAACAAAAAGGAGACCAACACGATCAGGCCCACAACCGTTTCTTGTAAACCAAAAAAGACAGATACCTGAACCGTTTCAGATATACTGTCTTTTTCTTTGCCATCTCACAGCAAAAATGTCACGACTGCGGCAGCCGCAACTGCTGCAACCGCCACGGTCAAAAGTCCCTTTTTCCGAAATGCCAGCACAAATGCGACCGTCGTTCCGGCAAGGGACGGAATCAGTCCACCGGCGGAAGAAAAGACTGCCGGGAAGGTCATTGCCGCAAGCACCGCATACGGAATATACTCCAGAAATGAGCGTATAAATACATTCGTTATTTTTTCTTTTACGAGTAAAAACGGCAGGGCACGCAGGAAATAAGTCACCAGTGCCATCACCGCCACATATGTAAAATATTCAGTGAAATGATCCATCTTTTTTCCCCTTTTTGCAATATCACATTTTCTCTCAGCAACCATTACCGTCTGATATCGGATATCTCCATGCGCAGAATGCTGCTGCCGCAACCGCGCAGATCGTCAGCGTCAGTCCACCGGACAGCCGGATCCACGGCTGCACATACATGAGACACGACAGCAATGCAGCCAGCACGATCACGATCAATACCGGTCTGCTCTCTCTTGCCTTTGGCAGTATGATCGCAAGAAACATCCCATAGATCGCAATTCCAAATACCTCTGCCACCTGCTCGGGAACCACCTCTCCAAGCAATGCCCCCGCCAATGTGCCCAAAGCCCAGCCGATATACGGTGTGGACATCAGCCCGGCAAAATAGCTTTTACTGACCGGCTTTTCCTGTGACATGGCGACCGCAAAAATCTCATCCGTAACGCCCATAGCTAAAACAGCTCTGGCCGGGCGGTGAAAGCGCTCATCCACCTTCTGTGTGAGCGAAACACTCATCAAAAGATAGCGGACGTTGATAAAAAACTGTGAGATCACAAGCTCCAACAGGGTTCCACCCTCGATCATCAGATTTAACCCTGCGAACTGTCCCGCAGAAGTCACATTCGTCATCGAAATAAATGTCGCCTGCCACCAGTTTAATCCTGCGGACACAGCCAATAAACCAAACGTAAAGGAAACGGACAAATATCCCAGACAGATCGGTATGCCGTCCTTTACTCCTTTTTTCCAATTCTGTTCCATCTTTCCCCTCATTTCAACAGATAATTCATTGTTCTTTCTTCTTCCTTATGCTATACTGGGACTATATTTCAGAGGTGTTTTACTCTGCAATCCAAATCATTACAAATAAAATAATTACAAATTATAAAGGAGATTTTTATGAGTAGAGGTGTTCCATCCGCAAAAAGTTCCTGGGTATTACTATTTCTGGTATTGGTGGGAGCGGTACTTGGCCGTCTGATCGGCTCATTTGCTGCCAATATCCCCGCATTAAAGTGGTTAAATTACGGCGATTCTTTCGGCATTACCAATCCATTGGTGGTCGACCTTGGCGTATTCAGCCTGACCTTTGCATTCACCATTCATTTTACCATCGCATGCATTCTTGGAATCGTCATTGCGTTTATCATCTACCGCTTACTTTAATTACGATTAAGGAACTTTTATCTTTGTCTTTTCAGACTAAATAGGGCAGGGACCTTTTTACCGACTGTCAGATCCTTGCCCTATTTTTATCTTGAAAGTAGATACGACTCCCACCTCTATAGGTGGCGAGTAAAGCAAATTCGTCTTGGTGGGAGTCCAATCTCCTTCCAAGATAAAGCCTCCGGCGGATTGCAGAGGTGCGCAGAAGAAGAATGTCATGCAGAGCATGACGCGCACCTCGCAGCAAGTACGCCAAGGC
>JALEJB010000238.1 GCA_022768825.1 Lachnospiraceae bacterium | reverse complement strand
CTTTTCAGACATTGCGATCAAATCATTTCGATATTCGCTGCCTAGCAGGAACGCAGTAGGATAATCCGAAGTCATGTGCGGAATGCACTCGTAACGATTCAGCTCATCTTCATTCAAATAGATGGAACCTTTGACATAGTTGCCTACCAGCATTTTACAGCCCAGAACCATATTCCTGTAATCAATTGGGGCATCGTCAATGACCACCGCAGCAACCTGTTCCAAGTTCAATGCCGGCTCAATACCCACAAGCACCGCATACTCGGGATTGGACAGGATGGTACCGTACTGTGCGATCATAATCGCTCCGGCGGAGCTTCCCATCAGAATGATGTTGTCCATGTTGATGTGGTACTCATCCTGATGTTCCGCAATAAAGCGGATCGCTTCGTTCATCTGGATCAGCGGAACCGGGAACAAATAATCCGGCACAAGGGCATAATCCACATTGACAATGTTGTAGCCCTGTGCGCAGAGATCATCAATCAGCGCCGTAGCACCGTTAGCGGCCATGGGGTCACCCATATTCTTACTTCCACCAAAAAATCCGCCACCGTGAAAATAGAACAATGTGGGACGATCGATTTCCGTATTGGCATCAGGATAGGTGATGTCCAGAAAGCTATTAGGATATTCCGTGCCATAGGCGATGTCATTGATTTTATACTGTCCCGCTTCCGTGATTCCCTCACCCGGTGTATTCAGGGGTTCAAAGGAGTTGGGACTGCTGTCGCCGTATATCCCTTTCTGGATGACTCCCACAACGATTTGAGTATGGCTTGTAACATAGAAATATAATTCGATTCCAAGTGCCAACAAAATCCCGAGAATAATGCCTATGATTTTCAATGCTTTGTGCTTTTTGTGAGTTTTGTTCATGTTATTTTACCTCTTTTATTGACTTTTTCGTCCGCTAAACTTATCATAATAGATGAAACATATAATGCTATATGCAACTAATGTTGCTTTCATATCGATTATATGCGATACGTCCATTTGACGCAAGGTCTCTAAAGTGAAAAGCAACTTTCAAAAGATAATATTGCACATATAGGAGAAAATTCTATGGGGGCAAGTCCAAAAACAACAAATTTTCTAAAGGAGTGCATGGCAGATGCTCTTCTCCAGCTCATGAAGGAGAATCAGTATTCCAAAATCACAATCAAAGATATATCTGACGCTGCCGGCGTTAACCGGTCCACATGGTTCCGCAATTTCAATACGAAAAATGACGCACTTACCTTTAAGCTGATACAACTCTGGCATCGTTGGGCGGATGAGCATGGCATGAAAGAACGCTATCGTTACACATTAGACAATGCGGAAACATTTTTTCTATTCAACGATTCTATTAAGGATATTCTAACCGAAATTTATCGAGCTGACCTTCAATCCTGCGTCTATGATGCATTCTATCAGGTAATGATGCCACAGTATGGAGCGGATTCTACTGAATGCTACAAAGCCCGTTTTTATTCCTATGGTCTTTTCGGACTTCTGGACGAATGGATCAAACGCGGATTCTACGAAACGCCTGAAGAAATGGCACGACTAATCAATGAAATAATATGATTACTAAAAACAAATTAACATAATTTTGCTATTCTGCTCTTGAAAGTACGAGCGGACTTTGGGCAGCCAGCTATCTTTACCTGCTGTTTTCACATGAAAAAAAGCAGCAATGATTTTTCGGTCATTACTGCTTTTTGAGTGTTCCCAGCGGGAATCGAACCCACAACTAGCGCTTAGGAGCGACGCCGAGTGGTTTTTTTCCCTGTCAAGGGTTGTAAAGCTAAGTCAAGGAAAGCATTGATTTTACTGACTTTCCTGTAATTTTGTGTCAATCTAAGTTAATAGAAAATAATCTCTGAAAATCAATTTCTGTTAGCAGTTTGTTAGAAATGCAAACAAAAGG
>JALEJB010000105.1 GCA_022768825.1 Lachnospiraceae bacterium | reverse complement strand
TGTATTTTTCTCAACGAGCGTTCTGGCCATCATGATCTGATGACCGCACCCCAAGCATTGCAGACGAAAATCTGCTCCCACCCGTAAAATGCGCCATTCACTGCTGCCGCAGGGATGTCCTTTTTTTAATTTTACGATATCTTCTACATGATATTCCATCTGTTTTCCAATCCTTTTCTTAATATTGTCAATAATTCAGACACGGTGAACTTTTACTCCTAATGGTATATCGTTACTCCGATTGTGCTTACCCTCGTCAAGCTCGGACGCACAAAAGTCGTAAGATATACCATAGGAGTATAGTTTCACCGTGTTTGACATTTTTTTATTATGTTAGATACAAAAGTGCAACACTGTGACGATATTATGCTGTAGTATATCTTACGACTTTTGTGCGTCCCGCATTTGCGGGCTTGAGCACAATCGGAGTAAGATATATTACAGCATATATTGCTCACAGTGTTTGCACCTTTTATATTTTTATAACTATAATGGAATCTGCCCGAATACTTCCCCGATGCTTCCCTGAATGACCAGATTGGCGCGGCTGTCCATCGGAGTCTTCGTTTTATTGATCAAAACAAGCTTGTCCCCCTGATAGTAATCGATCAGACCTGCTGCCGGATAGACTGCCAGCGACGTACCACCGATGATGAGCATATCCGCATGACTGATATAATAGATGCTATCGCGCATCGTCTGATCATCGAGTCCCTCCTCGTACAATACCACATCCGGCTTGATCCTGCCGCCGCATGCGTCACAGACCGGTACCGGATCAGTTGATTCCAATACATATCGGGCATCAAAAAGTTTTCCGCAATGCTGACAGTAATTGCGGTGCACGCTGCCATGCAGCTCGAACACGTTTTTCGAACCTGCCAGCTGATGCAGACCATCAATATTCTGCGTCACCACCGCTTTCAGCTTTCCGGCTTCTTCCAGCTTCGCCAATACTTTATGAGCCGTATTCGGTTTTGCGGTCAGACACAGCATCTTATCCCGGTAAAACCGGTAAAACTCCTCCGGTTTCCTCATATAAAAGGTATGACTGAGTATCGTCTCCGGCGGATAATCATACTTTTGATTGTACAGACCATCTACGCTTCGAAAATCAGGTATCCCGCTTTCCGTGCTCACACCTGCTCCGCCAAAAAACACGATATTATTTGATTCTTCCACCATTTTTACAAATTGCTCGATTTGTTGTGTCATCCGTATTCCCGCCTTTCTTAATGTATGTTCTTTATTTGTATACTAGTATACTCTCTTTTTTCTGTGATGAGAAGTGATGATCTTACAAATTAAAAATGCAACTGCCGTGCTGACAAAAGTTGCGGCAATACCGGGTCCGACAATGATCGCCGGATTGGTGCTTCCATACTGCGTGCGGTATGCGATCATGTTGATCGGTATCAACTGAAGAGAAGAGATATTCATCACCAGAAACGTGCACATCTCATCGCTGGCCTCATCTTTTCGCACAGATGGCTGCAGGACCTGCAGCTCTTTCATAGCTGCCAATCCTGCCGGTGTGGCAGCCCATCCCAGTCCGAAAAAATTTGCTATAAAGTTTGTGGCAATCTGCTTTTTTGCCGCTCCTTCTTTTTCCAAAGTCGGAAACAGAAAATGGAGCAATGGATGCAAAGCCCGTGTGACACCGGAGATGATTCCTGTCTGTTCCGCAATCTCCATAATTCCCGTCCATAGGGCAATCGCTCCCGCCATGGCGATGGACAGATTCACCGCCTCCGCCACAGAGGAGAGGATCTGCTCGGTCAATGTACCCAATCCTCCGTTTACAGCACCAAATATCACACCGATTAAAATCATAAAACCCCAAAGAAGATTCATATGTCATATCCTTTCTATATTTGATCACTTTGACCCCGGTATCATATGTATATGTAAAAACAGAAAAAAGTTTCCGGGTCACATTCCGGAGTTCTTTGCATATAATTAGGAAAAAAGTGCGGTGTTTTTATGACTTTTCTTTTATTCTTCTCCAATGCGATCATTCCGATCATCCTCTTTTTGATCGTCGGCTACGGTTTACTAAGCCACTGTAATATCTATGACTGCTTTATCCGCGGTGCCAAGCGCGGATTAAAGATCGTGCTTGACATTCTCCCCACATTGGTCGGTCTGCTGCTGGCAGTGGGCATCCTGCGGGCAAGCGGGTTTTTGGACTTTGTTTCTACTGTACTGTCACCTCTTCGCGCTTTTTTATCCATGCCCGGCGAACTGTTGTCGCTTGCGATCGTCAAGCTTTTTTCTTCCTCTGCCGCCACCGGTCTCGCTTTGGATATTTTTAAACAATACGGCACCGACTCCTATGAGGGATTGGGCGCTTCGCTGATGCTGAGCTGTACGGAATCCGTTTTTTATACAATGTCGATCTACCTCCTGTCGGTAAATATCAAAAAATCACGTTGGATCCTGCCGGCTGCATTGATCTCGACCTTTTCCGGAATCGCTGTCAGTCTGTTTCTGGCAGGACTTATGACCGGTTAATGCGTACCCCAGCTCTCATAATCCCGGTGCAGCGTCTGTTTCAGGTCAAATAACAAAAAGTCCCCATCCAAAAAATGAAACCGCATTCCGTGAGCATCCACCCTCTCATAGGAGAAGCCCTGTCGCTTCCACATATTGCAGTATCCCTTTTGCTCATTTTCCGGATTGATATAGGAAAGGTGCCACTTTCCGTTTTCCACGGTCAGGATCTCAAATTGTACCACCAGATATCCGTCTTTTAAAAATACGGAATCATGTGTCGAAATCCGGTTTCCGTGTGTCCGTATGTACTGATCCAGGTCACAGGACGCGGACACGATCCGCGCATCCGACGGCAATTGATATTCACCGGACCATACCTGAACAGATGTCTGCTGTATCCCCACATGACTGACATTGCGATGTGTCACCGGAAGAAAGCTTCGGTTTTTAGCGTCCAGCAGGACGATGGGACGAATCATTTTTAGTGTCTTGGCATCATATAAGCAGACTTTTTGACGACTTTTGCCATCCTTCGTCAGGTAGTAATAAGTCGGATAGAGGATGATGTGATCCGTCTCGCCTCTCATATTTCCGATCGTTTTGAGCTGAAATAAAACCCGATATCCCAGTCCCACCGGTCCCGCATTCTGATTATACGGGTGATCTCCGTATAAGATCGGAAAAATACCGTCCCGGACGCGCGTCGGACATTCCGTGCCTTCTGCATTCTTTTTTCCGATCCAGTAACGTCTGTGATCGTATGCAAACACACTCTGCCATCTCGGATAATCGACGATATTTGTGATCGCAAGATCGTAGACACGTCCCAGTACAGTGACCTTCATCTGATCCGTGGCACTATAAGATGATAAATTCCAATTTGCATCTTTTTCTCCGGAATCGATCTGTTTATCGGTCCGTGCATTTTTTGCAATCGTACGAAAGAGGATCTGATAGTCCCCTTCCCGTACGCCAATCGGCAGATAGACAGCAAGTGCATGTGCTGATATGGGAATCTCGATCCATGTATTTTGGGGATAATAGATTTCGCCGATATAAACCTCAAAGGGAAACCGTACCTGTTTTTGAGCTGTATATTTTTCGTATTCTCTGGTCTGATAACCCAAAATATCCCGGTGTCTTCCGTAAGTATCAATTCCTACATAGAAATCTCTGCCAAGAATCAATGATGCATGCTCAGTCGGGGCAACCTGTTGATTATTGGCAATATCATTGGAGCACTTTCCCCTGCACACCACTGGCGTATGGATCATGAGATCATTTATTTTTTTTACTTTTTTTGAAATCGCTTCCCTTGTCTGGTATGATTCGTAGATTCCATACCCTCTGCTTACATGGTTTCCATTTTCGTTCGTGTGCGGCAGATTGACTCCTTCACTTTCAACGGTCTGCATGCTTGGTGTCTGTCTCAGTGATAAACCGCTTGTCTCTCTTTCTCTGTAATCCCCATTCAGAAGCACTTCACCCATAATGGATAAAAAATCGTTCCGCACCCGGATCTCCCCGGCAATCGACTCAGCATATGCCTGGATCTGCGAATGGGAAACCGGTCCTCTCAGATATCCGGACACACCCCGGATCTCCATATATGCTTCTCGATTCATCACCAGATCTACCTGCGGCTGTCGGATGTCTTTGAGTACAAGCGGAGACACTGCGAAAGCTTTATTTTCCGCCTGTGCCGCCTTGAGTGTATAAATATCAATATTTTTGAATCGATAATAGGAATATTCACGGCTCACGCCACACCGATAAGTCTCGGATTCAATGTGTGTTACAAGTTCACCGTCGATCTCTTCCGTCACTTCCGTATCAACTGTGATATCTACAGGAATGGTTGCACTTCCCGACAGATGTAGTAACACTCCTGACAGGTAATAGTTTTGCATACATGCCCGTGCGTATACTTCTTCGCCGGTGGGAATTCCATCCCTGACTTCAAAGGCACTCCTACTTTTTGGCATAGCGGCAATGACAATCTCATTTTCGTCTTCCGCATAACTGTTTCCATATTCAAACTGGATCTCATCCTGACTGCTGATGCTGCGGTAATAAAAGATTATGACGACCTTGCGATAATTACCGCCTTGATTATCGATCGTAACGCTGCCATTTTTCTCATATACTTTTTTCTGCCGGATTTGATCTTCCACATACTGTTCAGATACTTTCGTTTTGACATATTCATATCTTTTCTCGCTCAATCCCGCAGGTTGAAATTGCATCTTATCTTTGATCAGCTTGCCTTCCTCATCCAGATTTAAAAAAGTCATCGGAACTTCCGAATTGCCATTATAATCTGTCAGTTCTCTGTAGCTGATGATATAGGTGCCCCCCAGCAGATTCGGATTTCCCCGGAAATAGACACTTTTATTAAAGTGCGTCTTCAATGCGTATGGGTCATTCCAGCCTCTCGCCGCAGCGATTCCATAATATGTAAAATACACTTCTCCGCTAGTGGCTCCGTCTTTGGAGAGACTTCCACAGACTGTCCCCGATTCCACAACCGTCATAATTGCATCCAGATAAACCGTCCCACCGTTTTCATACAATTCCTGTGCCCATTCATGTGAAACGGATTCGATCTTTTCAAAGATCTCTTCTTTATCACAGTAAAAATAATTATAAATATAATTTGGATCATTCGGGTCGGTTTTTGCTGTCCCTGTGGCTTCCAGCTTTAAACGGACGCTCATGTTTCCAATAATATCCCCGCTGTATCGTTTGAGGGTCCATCCAAGGGTACGATAGGTCACATTTGAAGTCGCCTTCTTATCATGAGTTGTCATACAAAGATTTCCTTCTTCGTCCATCTTTAAAGTCTCATGATACAAGTCGATGTTTACAGCCTGCATCATCTGGGTTTTGTTTTGCGTGAATAGTACGAATAGAATTATGAATATAAATAATTTGCGCACAAAAATTCTTTTCATTTCTCTGCTCCTTCCATTGGAACATCGGTCCATTCAAAAATTTGCCTTCGGCAAATGGACCGACGCTACATATCAAGTTTTCATAGAAAACTTGACACAATCATTCAAATTGCCTTGGCTTTGAATCGTAACGTCAAATCATAAAAAGATTTTTCATGCATACAATGAATTAAATTCTGAATTAGAGGGCTTTATTTTATCATACGCCCCGCAGGAAATGCAATGATGATTCCAAAAAAGAAGCAAATTTCAAACCACTTGATCCGCCTGTTGTTTCTGGGGCTTATGATTTCCTTACTTCTTACAGGTGTGATTATTTTTGCCAATTCCTCCTTTCAAAAGAAAAAGCAGGCGGATTTTGCTTCTTTTACAAACGATCTTTTTGTCAGCTCACTCTCCTCGGACGGACTCAGTCTGCATTTTTTTCTGACGCAGCCACAAAATTACGGCATTACCCTTTCCGAATACGGTCTGGGTGATGCATATCCGAATTATGCTGCCGAACATGTGCAAAATGAAAATCTTCGGGCAGCACTGGAAGGATTTCGGAAAAAGGATCTCACCTTAGACGAACAGGTCACGCTGGAATGTTTATCATCCATAGTGACGGCAAATGACGCGCTTTGTGGATTTCCTTATTACGATGAACCGTTAGACAGCATCCATGGTGTTCAAGTAGAACTTCCGATCTTGCTGTCGGAATACCGACTGCAGACAAGAGAAGATCTTGCAAGCTACTTCGAATTGATCGAAGATGTTCCCAGATTATTTTCAGACCTTGAGACCTATGAAGAACAAAAATCAGCCAAAGGACTTTTTATGCCGGATGAAGTCTGTCAGGAAGTGATGAAGGAACTGATCTGTTTTTCTACGGAAGAAGGCCTGTCCTTTTTAAATGAAAGCTTTACCAGACGGCTGGAACAGAATTTCCCGGATCTTGATAAAAAAGAGCTTCGCTCATTACAGGACCGGCAGCAGGAGCTGATCCAAACCTGCCTCATTCCGGCCTATCAATCTCTGCTTACGTGTATGTCCCGGTTGGAAGAGACATGCCGATATGAAGGGGGACTTTGTCACCTGAAAAACGGCAAAGCTTACTACGAAGCGGTCGTCCGCGCTTCGACCGGCTCCGATCGCAGTCTTTCGGAGATCGCTGACCTTATTTCCAATTACAGACAGGATTCTATAGATAAACTTGAGATTATATTAAAAAAAGACAGTGATTATTTGTCTGAATTTAGCTCCTATCAACTCCCGGCTTCGACACCGGAAGGCGTGTTGAAGTATCTTCAAGCTGAGACTCAACATGATTTTCCAAGTTCCCTTGAGACGGATTTTCAAGTACGTCAGGTATCGCCGGATATGCAGGATATCCTGTCTCCCGCTTTTTACCTGACCGTTCCCCTTGACGCTGCCTCCACACCGGTGATCTACATCAACCCGGCCAAACAGAATTCTCCCCTTGCACTGTTTACCACCCTTGCACATGAAGGATTTCCGGGACATTTATATGAAACCAACTGTTCCTACGAAAACGCGTTTCTCCCGATCCGTTATCTGTATGAACCTGCCGGATACACCGAAGGGTGGGCCACCTATACAGAACTCCTGTCCTATAAGTATTCCGGTCTCTCACAGAATGCAGCGATGATCGCAAGATTACAGGATATCATCCACCTTTCGCTCTACGCCTCCATCGATCTGGGCGTTCACTGGGAAGGGTGGGATGCGGACATCGTCTATGAATTTCTATGCGACTATGGGATCGTGGATGAAGCACTCGCAGAGTCCATTTATGAACTTGTACTTCAATCTCCGGCAAACTACTTAAAGTATGTCCTTGGTGCCTTCGAATTTGAAGAGATAAAAAAAGAAGCACAGACCAAATACGGTGACGCTTACACGGATCTGGATTTCCACCAGACCCTGCTTCGTATCGGTCCTGCCCCTTTTTCCGTTATTCGAACGTATTTTGATACCTATGCTTCTTCCGTCAAAAGCGCCTGATAGACATCACGTTTTGTCATTCCGCGATCCTTTGCCACCAGCTTCATCGCCTCTTTTTTGGGGAATCCCTGTCCTGTGTAGATCGCCATGTGGTCCTCCAGTGACACGGATTCCCATTGTTCTCTGGCTTCCGCTTCCACTTCACGCAAGGCTTTTCCTTCAACTACAAGGACATATTCTCCCCGCGGTTCATTGTCTTTATAATATGAAATGACATCTTCCAGTGTCGTTTTTTGAACTTCTTCATGTTTTTTTGTCAGTTCACGACATACGGAGATTCCGCGATTTCCCAACACCTCATGCAGTTCCTCAAGTGTCTTCAACAAATGATGCGGCGCAGAATACAGTACAATGGTACGGGTCTCATGCTTTAACTCTTCCAGTACCTGAAGACGCTCTTTTTTGTCTCTCGGCAAGAAAGCTTCAAACGCAAATCTTCTCGTCGCCTGTCCGGACATGGTCAGTGCCGTGATACATGCTGCTGCCCCCGGAAGGCTTGTCACCGCAATTCCGGCATCCATGGCAATCCTTACCAGCTCTTCTCCCGGATCGGAGATACCCGGTGTACCTGCATCGGTGATCAACGCGATATTTTGTCCCTGCTGCAATTTTTCTACCAACTGATGTGCCTTTTCAATTTTGTTAAACTCATGATAACTCGTCATCGGCGTATGAATATCGAAATGATTGAGCAGCTTTATGGAATTTCTCGTATCTTCTGCTGCGATCAGATCCACCTCTTTCAGTGTACGCAGTACCCGATACGTGATATCCTCTAAGTTGCCGATTGGAGTTGCGCATAAATATAAGATTCCCGGCTGACCCATAATTTCCTCCCGGTCTGTAATCACCTTTTTTTCTATATTAATACCCGTAAATATCATAAATTTCAGGCATATATGTTCCTTCTGACTCGTATACGATCAGCGGTTTTTCCACCGTCAGTCTGGGATTGCCTCCCCGCAATCCTTCGATCAAAACCATATTTGGTTCCTGATTGACAAACGGGTGCACCAGCTGCATCCGTTTTGGTTCGATCCCGTACTGATGCATGAGACAAAAGATTTCCACCAGACGAAACGGACGATGAACCAAAAACAAACGGCCCTTCGGCTTTAAAAGCTTTGCGCTCTGTGCGATAATATCCTCCAGGGTACACTTCACCTCATGCCTTGCAATGGTCTTCGCATCCGATTCATTTTTCAGCCCATGCTGATAGATCATATATGGCGGATTTGAAGTCACAACATCAAAAGAAGATGCTCCAAACAGCTTTGAAGCATCCTTGATATCTCCGGTCACAATGTCAATTTTCTCTTCCAAATGATTGAGCGCTACGCTGCGTCTTGCCATATCCGCGCTTTCTTCCTGTATCTCCAGACCGGTAAAATGCTTTCCCTTATTTTTTCCTTCCATTAGGATCGGGATGATCCCGGTTCCGGTTCCAAGATCAATGACCGTTTCTGTCGGTTTTGCTTTCGCAAATCCGGAAAGCAGAACCGCATCCATCCCGAAACAAAACCGCCCTTTGCTCTGTATGATCTGATAACCGTTGCGCTGCAGATCATCCGTGCGCTCGCCGGGCTTTAATAGATTATTTGGATTCATTTGACTGCTGCCCCTCCGGCTTTGGTCCGCGGCGATGGTATTTATTCCCTTTTCGCTTGTCTTTAAAATTTCTGTCTTTAAAATTTTTATCTTTTTGATCTTTTTGATCCTTATGGTTGTCCCGCTGATGTTCTCTTCCGTGTTCCTTCTGCTCTTCGGCATCCTTCTGGCTGCGGGGCTCCCTGTGCTCCTGCGCGTCCTTCTGATCGCGGAATTCCCGGTCTTTTTCCTTGTGATAGCGTTGTTTGCCGTGATTTTTCTTCTCAGGCTTATTTTCCTGCGGCTGTTGTGGCTCGTCCAACGCCATGGTTGTTCCTTCATCCTCAAGACCTTCCAGCTCTTTTAATTCCTTTTCAGAGATCTTGGTATTTCGTCTTCTCGGTTTAAAGGACAGCTCCTCTACTTCATACTCCCGCAGTTCCTTTTCATCATCCACTTCCACCAATACTTTGACTTTCTGGCGAAGCACATTGACATTCGTCACTTCTCCCTTGTATCCGTCACCGGTCGTTACGATATCACCGACAGACGGCAATCTGCTGTTGAGATACTCATAAGTATCCTCCTCATTTTTCAGACAACACATCAGTCTGCCGCAGACTCCGGAGATTTTTGTCGGATTCAGGGAAAGATTCTGCTCCTTTGCCATCTTGATGGAAACCGGCACAAAATCCGATAAATACGTGCAGCAGCATAACTCCCGTCCACAGATTCCGATTCCGCCCAGCATCTTCGTCTCATCTCTGACACCGATCTGACGCAGCTCGATCCGGGTGCGGAAAACACTTGCCAGATCCTTTACCAGTTCTCTAAAGTCGATTCGCCCGTCTGCGGTAAAATAAAACAAAAGCTTGTTATTGTCAAAGGTGTACTCTGCCTGTACCAGCTTCATCTGCAATTCATGTTTTGCGATCTTTTCCATGCATACCTTATAGGCGTGTTTCTCTTTTTCCCTGTTATCGATCACCGTCTGGTCATCCTGCGGCGTTGCCCGGCGAATGACCGGTTTTAAAGGCTGGATCACCTTATCATCTTCCACCTCTCTCGGCGCGATCATAACCGTTCCGTATTCAATCCCTCTCGCTGTCTCTACAATTGCATGATCTCCTGTTGAAAAATCAATGTCCAGGGGATCAAAATAATAGATCTTTCCTGCGTTACGGAAACGAATTCCAACTACTTTTATCATGATTAATTCTCCTTTATTTTCAGCAGCAACAACTCGATCACCAGATCGAAGCTGACATTTGCCCGTAATCTGGCTTTTGCTTTCTCCAGCGATTCCAAAATGGTCTCTATGCCGGAATAAGAGCTGGTTTTTGCCTGTTTACGGATCTCGTAAACCTGATCCTTAAAAATCAGCCCATTGGCATCTGTTGTCGCTTTATATAATAACACATCCCGATACCAGATCATCATGATATCGAAATAATCGTTAATTTCCAGTTTATATTCACTGATCTGTTTGACTGCAGCGATCATCTCCGTCAATTCAATTTCATGGATACGCTTTAAAAGCTGCAGCACATGATCCTTGATCTCATTAAAATGCGCAGAGCTCGCCAGTGAGATCGCCTTTCCGACGACTCCCTGAGAAAAGGCCACACAGATATCTGCCTGATAATCGACCACCCCGCAAGTTTCCATCAGATATTTCTTCAACGGTTCCCCGGCAACCGGACGCAGATCCAGCCGGATGCAGCGGGACAGTATCGTCGGTAAAAAAGTATCCGCATTCGTCGTCAAAAGTAAAATGATGCCATATGCAGGCGGCTCCTCGATCGTTTTCAGCAGGGCATTCTGAGCCTGCACACTCATTTTCTCCGCCTCGTCCACAATATAGATCTTATACGGACTGCTGTATGGTTTGATCATCATGTCATTGTTGATCTTTTGTCTGATATCCTCGACACCGATGGTATTGACCTTCTCATGTCCCACATAGATGATATCCGGATGATTGTGACTCATCGCCTGCTTACAGGAATGACAGGTCATGCATGCCTCGCATCCCTTTTTCTCACACTGGAGTGCTGCCGCAAACGCCTCTGCAAACATTTTTTTTCCGGACTGATCCGGTCCGTTCAGTATGTATGCATGGCTGACTTTATCGAGTAAGATTGCGTTCTGTAAATGCTCTTTTATCTGCTCATTTCCAAAAATATCTGAAAACCTGACCATATCCTTCCCTCCTTGTGTTGAACTCAGATTACAATGTCCAGTAACAATCCTTCAATTTCGCCAATTTTATTTAAAATATCAATCTGATTTTTCTCATCTTCTACAAGTGCCTGTGCCAGCTCATCCAGTTTTTCATCCACCAGTCGAACAATCCCGTATACTCTGTGGCGACCTCTCCGGTCGAGAAAGTTCTCTCTTGAAAATTTATGTGACCGATTGACGATCTCATTCAGAAAATCCTTGATCAATCCGCGATATTTCTTCATCTCCCGGATATCCATATGCTTTGCGATCAGCTTTCCCTGTAACGTGATATCGTTGAGCATCTGTGTCACTTTGTTTTGCAGATCCTGATCCTCGATGGCACTGCTCAAGGTAAATTTGAAGCTGTCATCCACCGGTTGTGTATTTCCTGTCTGGTTCACCATGCTCGCAGGCGCTGTCTCATTTACTCTGATTTCCATTATCCTTACCCGATTCCCCTGATATATGCTTTGATCTCATCCACTGTCTGATCCAGATTGGTGTTCTGAAAAATCCGACAGATACCGGCTTCCCTCAATTTTTCTGTAGAAAAATCCTCTTCATCTGCCAGAAATCTTCTGCAAAGCTCCGCATACTTCGGTTCCTTCTGCTCTCGCTCCCGATCCAGTGCTCTTTGCAGACGAAGACCATCATCCACTTCCAGATAGATCGGAATCAGCGCATCCTTTCCATAATAAGCAGCCATCTTCTGATAAGCTTCCAGGGTGGTGATGACCAGATAATTCTGAGAATTAAGGTCAATCCTGTCATCCGCAACCGTAAAATAATACCACATTCCGTGAACTGTCCGGTATCCGCGACATTCGATGATCTTTCCTGCTGCCTTTAACGCATCCATTTCCTGTGTCGAATAAAAATAATATTCTCTTCCGTTTTGCTCACCGGCGCGGATCGGTCTGGTAGTGCCTGTCACGATATGATCCAGTCCCAAAGACCGGTCCTTTAATAGCTGACTGTATATCGTATCTTTTCCGGATGAACTTTTTCCCATCAAACAAAAAATATGACCCATCTTTCCCTCGTTTCTGTTCTTTTAGTATAACTGATGGTCAGGTGCTTTGCAAACCTTATCTGTAACAGCCAGATACTCGCCTGCCGGATCTTTCATTCCCTGTAATTCCAACCCATTTTTCCGGCACTGAACCAATTTTTCCGGCAAAGAGCCGTCAATCTCCTCTCCCGGAACCAAAAGCGGTATTCCGGGCGGATACAGATAAACAAAATCCAGAGAGACTTTTCCCGCACATTCCGAAATCGGGATCGTTTCTCCATCCATCGGCCAGGCCTCACAAATTGGAATGATCTGCTTTCTCTCTGCGTACAATTCACCGACAAAAGGCTGCTTTTTCGAAACTTCGTGCAGCGTGCAGTCGATCATACGCAAAGCGTTGGATAATCTTTCGAACCCTTCTTTTGTGTCATACACAGAAGTAAGCGCTGTCACATATTCTCCCGAACACATCTCCATTTCCAGAGAGAACTGTGTACGAAGCAGATGATCCAGTGTGGCAGCGTTGATATCTGTCTTTGCGGTCTGAATCAGAATCTTTGACGGATCTTTCGCATAGGCATCCGAAAAATCCTCTTTTGTCAGGACGCGAAGCACTTGCAGATCCTTTGTCTGTTCATAAAACCACTGAAGATTCTGATAAAGCTGCATAAGCAGTTCCCGTCCGGATCTTCGCATGATCTGTTCACATTGGTTAACAGAGCTCATCAGCACGTAAGATGGCGAGCTGGTCTCATAGATACCGAGAAAACGCTCGATCAGCTCTTTTTTCACCCGGTCCGAACAGATATGAAGTACGGCAGTCTGGGTCAGGGCAGGCAGTGTCTTGTGCACACTTTGAATGACCACATCTGCGCCCAGATGGATCGCAGAATCCGGAAATTCGTTGATAAATCCGAAATGTGCTCCATGCGCTTCATCCACGATCAGGATTTTTCCTGCCGCATGGACAATCTGTGCGATCCGACCGATGTCGGATACGACCCCATCATAGGTCGGCGATGTCAGAAAAACGGCCTGAATATCGGATTCTTTCGCGAGTGCAGTCTCTACCTGTTCCGGTGTGATCGCACCTTGCAGATCAAACAGAGTGACCCCAGGATACAGATAAACCGGATGGAGATGCCTCAGATACAGCGCATGATACGCGGATTTATGCGCATTTCTCGCCATAAGGAGCTTTCCGCCAAAATCCGTGCATGCGCTGATTGCTGCCAAGATCCCGCAGGTACTTCCGTTGACGAGAAAATACGTCTCCTTTGCACCCACCAGACCGGCATACTGTTTCTGACAATCCCGCAGGATGCCGTTTGCATGATGCAGATTGTCAAATCCGTCAATTTCCGTGATATCCATGTGCGCAATGTCCCAATCCATATTCCGTTTGTGTCCGGGCATATGAAACGGATAATATTCTGACCGGCTGTATTCCAACAACTGTTTTTTTAAATCTATCATGCAATACTCCTAATCCAGATAACGCCCAAGCTCCGGCAGCCAGCTTCCCAGATAAACCATTCCGGCCAGTCTTTCCTCCCACACCGGTTTCAAAAAGGAGATCAAACGGGACATCAGTGCTTCATACTCCGGTTTTGTGAGTGATCTTTTCTTCTTGTAAGCATTCCATCTCTTTTTGAGATATGGATTGTTCACACAGGACAAAAACTGGTGATACCTTTGCTCATCCATCTTCAGGTGATGCTCCTCTTCCAGCCGTGTCAGGCTCCTTGCCACATCACGCCCTTCAAATAACGTATGTTCCAGACCTTCATAAATACGTTCCAGAACAGACATATCCTGAAGCAGGGATAATTTTTCCAGCAGTTCAGAATAATCCTCAAAGATCTGCGTCACATACGGATAAAGCAATAGTTTTTCCGATTTGCTGTTTTCCATAATCAGACGGATCGATCTTTCCTGTGGATTTTTCTGTGGGTTTGTCCGATCCACCTGTATATGGACCGGGACCCTGCGATCACTGATACGGGCATGCAATCGGATCATCACCCGGTCGGTCTGTCTTTTTATCTCCCAGCTGAAAATGAGCCCATCCTCCGTCTCCCGGTTCATCTTCTGATCAAAAAAAAGTGCCACCGAAGCATAAAAATCTTCATCCGGATCTTTTTGATAAGCATAGATCAATTTACCGTAAACCTCACGTTTATAGGCACTCAGCTCCAGATCATTTCCGTTTTTTAACAGGAATTTGTGTTCTATGTCGCATTGTGCCAGCTTTAACGCCACCTGTTCTGTCACATAACCGGAAAGCAGGGCATCCGATTTCATTTGAAGCTCGATGCTTTTGTTACGCAGCATTTCAAGTACGACAAGTGATCGATTCATTAAAGCCACACTCCTATCCGATTCTGAACCTTTGCCTGTACACCTCTCTCAACCGCATAATACAAAAGGTTACTCACATTCTTTTCTTTTTCCTGAATATAAGAAAA
>JALEJB010000099.1 GCA_022768825.1 Lachnospiraceae bacterium | reverse complement strand
GCAAAGCAAAGGAATTTGTCATGCCAAATACGGATAAAACAGCTGTAGAAATCGAATGGCTGTTGGATGTTCCGGTGCGAGAGGATCTGTACGAATATATAGTCAACGAGTAGAGGTACAACATGAAAACAATACGAGTAGTAGCTGCTGTCATAAAGGCAACAAACGAAAAAGGGGATCAGATGATCTTTGCCACACAAAGGGGCTATGGAGACTTCAAAGGTGGCTGGGAGTTCCCTGGAGGGAAAATCGAAGCAGGAGAAACACCGCAGGAAGCCCTGGTTCGCGAGATCAGGGAGGAGCTGGAAACAGAGATAGCGGTGGGTGAATTAATCGACACGGTCGAATATGATTACCCGACGTTTCATCTGTCTATGGACTGCTTTTGGGCGGAAATCGTGTCAGGAGAGCTGGTGCTCAAGGAACACGAGGCCGCGAAGTGGCTAACGAAGGATGAACTGGATACTGTGGAGTGGTTGCCGGCGGATATTGGGTTGATTGAGAAGTTGAGAGTAGTCATGTAAATAATAGTGTTGTAAAATAAAAAGATGATACAAGGAAATTTTCTGGAACTCATAAAAAGGAACATTTATGAACATCAAAACATTAGATTATTACAATCAAAATGCAGATACATTTTTCTCCGGAACAGTTTCTGTGGATTTTACACAGACACAGAATAAGTTCCTAAATTATCTTAACGTCGGAGATTCTATTCTTGACTTCGGATGCGGCTCCGGAAGAGACACAAAGTACTTTCTGGAAGCCGGAATGAAGGTGGATGCGATTGACGGATCAGAAGAGATGTGCAGGATTGCCGGTGAATATACAGGGATTGAAGTACAGCAAATGCTGTTTCAGGAATTGGATGCTCATGATCAATATGACGGTATATGGGCTTGTGCTTCCATACTTCATCTTCAGAAGAATGAGTTAAAATCGGTTCTGCAGAAAATGGCAGCTGCGCTAAAAATGCATGGAATCATATATACCTCTTTCAAGTACGGCGAATTTGAGGGAGAACGAAACGGACGATATTTTACAGATTTTACGATAGATACGTTTCAAACATTTATACAGGATATCGAGGGACTACAGATAAAGGAGAACTGGATAACCGGGGATGCAAGACCCGGCAGAGGTGAGGAACGATGGCTGAATTTGATTCTGCAAAAGAACTGAATATGGATTTTGCCGAAGAGTATTCTACAGATGTGACGACCGGCGACAGAGATCAGCGGATGTATTTGTATTACCAGTTGGTCGGTAGTCTGCGGAAGGCTGTCAGTGTAGATATCATCGTTTCTTTTCTGATGGAATCAGGCGTGAAAATGCTCTTGGAGGAATTGGAAAATGCGTTAAACAGAGGTGCAAAAATCCGGATTCTGACAGGCAATTATCTTGGTATCACGCAGCCCTCGGCATTGTATCTGATCAAGCGAAAGCTGGGTGATCGGGTGGATCTGCGTTTTTACAATGAGAAAAAACGTTCTTTTCATCCAAAGTCCTACATCTTTCACTATGTGGATCACAGCGAGATTTATATTGGATCATCCAATGTTTCCAAAAGTGCGTTGACATCGGGTATCGAATGGAACTACAGATTTAGCAGTAACACAGATCGGAAGAACTATGACAAGTTTTTCAAGACCTTTGAAGACTTGTTTGAGAATCATTCGATTGCTATTGATGATGAGGAATTAAAGAGATATTCAAAGAATTGGCACAAACCGTCGGTATCGAAAGATCTGGAAAGGTATGATATTGAGGAAGAATCGGAAGATACAAATGTCCGGTTGCTATACGAGCCCAGAGGAGCGCAGATAGAGGCACTTTGTGCCTTGGAGGACACACGCTCGGAAGGCGCAAAGAGGGCACTGGTTCAGGCAGCGACGGGTGTCGGAAAAACTTATTTGGCGGCATTTGATTCTAAGGATTATGCAAGAGTATTGTTTGTTGCTCATCGGGAAGAAATTCTGAAGCAGGCAGCAGTGTCGTTTGAAAATGTAAGAAATTCAGATGATTATGGTTTCTTTAACGGTGATCAAAAATGTACAGATCGATCGGTGATATTTGCTTCCGTGGCGACGCTGGGAAGACAGGAATATCTGAACGAGAAGTATTTTTCCAAAGACTATTTTGACTATATCGTGATTGATGAATTCCATCATGCGGTGAATGACCAGTACAGAAGAATTGTAGATTATTTCAAACCGCAGTTCCTGCTGGGCTTGACAGCAACACCGGAAAGAATGGACGGCAGGAATATCTATGAGATCTGCGATTACAATGTGCCTTATGAAATTTCATTAAAAGACGCGATAAATAAAGGGATGCTGGTTCCGTTCCACTACTATGGAATATATGATGATACCGATTACTCGAAACTGCATATTGTCAGAGGAAAGTATGATGAGAAAGAACTGAATGAAACATATATTGGGAATGTACATAGACATGATCAGATTTATAAATATTATTGCAAGTACGGTTCGAAACGGGCGCTGGGATTTTGCTGTTCCAGAGCACATGCAGAGGAAATGGCAAAAGAATTCTGCAAAAGAGGAATTCCGGCTGTGGCGGTTTACAGTAATGCGGATGGAGCATTTTCAGAAGATAGAAGTGTGGCGATCGAGAAATTGAAAAACGGAGAGATCAAAGTCATTTTTTCTGTGGACATGTTCAACGAAGGCGTGGATATTACCTCTGTGGATATGGTTATGTTTCTGCGTCCGACAGAGTCTCCGATTGTATTTCTGCAACAGCTCGGACGAGGTCTACGAAAGAGTAAAGGAAAAGAGTACTTGAATGTTCTGGATTTTATAGGAAATTATGAAAAAGCCGGTCGGGTAAGATCATTGCTTACCGGCAGGACATTATCAGAAACACAGCTATATCATCCGTCTGATCGGTCTATCTATCCGGATGACTGCCTGATCGACTTTGATATGAAACTGATCGATCTCTTTGCGCAGATGGATAAGAAACAGTTGAAGGTAAAGGATCAGATCAGAAATGAGTTCTACAGAGT
>JALEJB010000098.1 GCA_022768825.1 Lachnospiraceae bacterium | reverse complement strand
TATGATGATGCTTCTGATCCTCACAAGTGTGTTGGGATATGAGTTAAAGACGGCTGTGGGAACCAGCGTATTTATCATGGCATTTACTGCATTTACCGGAGCTGCCAGTCATTTTGCCATCGGAGGCATTCCGGATCTATGGTGTCTGATCTTTTGCGTGGTTTCTACGCTTTTATGGGCGAGGGTTGCTGCCCGGTTTGCAAACAAGGCAAGTGCGGCTACCTTGAACCGTGCAACCGGTATCGTATTGACGGTACTTGGCATCGCAATTCTGGTTTTGGGTTAACACTCATGCTTTTTTTGTGCCGGCATATCAGGATACACAGACAGTTATGGCGTACTATCGCATGAGCGAAGATCAGCGAGTGCTTGTGGCTGCCAACTTCGGAAAAGAGGCAGTGGAGTTGGAACTGGAATATCCGGTGGAATGCACGATTTTGTCAAATAAAAATCGCGTTGAGAAACCGAAGCAGATGTTGAATTTGGAAAGCTGTGAGGTCATCGTGTTAGAATTGTTTCAAGAAGAAAAGCCAGAATGAATTTGACTGGAGAAAGGAGTAAAAACAGGATGGAAAGAAATTGGTGGAAAGAAGCGGTGGTGTATCAGATCTATCCGAGAAGCTTTATGGACAGCAATGGGGATGGTATCGGAGACCTGAAAGGAATTACGTCCAAGCTGGATTATCTGAAGGAGCTGGGCATCGATGTGATTTGGCTGTCTCCGGTGTATCAGTCTCCGAATGACGACAACGGATACGATATCAGCGATTATCAGGCGATCATGGAAGAGTTCGGTACGATGGAGGATTTCGATGAGATGTTGGAACAGGCCCATAAGAGAGGGCTGAAGATCGTCATGGATCTGGTGGTAAACCATACCTCTGATGAGCATCGATGGTTTGTGGAGAGCCGGAAATCTGAGGAGAATCCATACCATGATTATTATATCTGGCGGGAAGAAAAAAATAACTGGGGCTCCTGCTTTGGCGGTTCTGCATGGCAGTATGATGAGAGCAGAAAGATGTATTATCTGCACCTGTTTTCCAAAAAGCAGCCGGATCTGAACTGGGATAATCCGAAAGTACGTCAGGAAGTGTACGATATGATGACCTGGTGGTGCGAAAAGGGAATCGATGGCTTCCGCATGGATGTGATCAGCATGATCTCGAAGACAGAGGAAATGCCTGACGGAGCCGGAGACGGAGAATACGGAGAATTCGGACCCTACTGCATGAACGGACCGAATGTACATAAGTATTTGAAGGAAATGAATGAAAAGGTTCTGTCCAAATATGACCTTCTTACGGTGGGCGAGACGCCGGGCGTGACAGCGGAGCAGGCGAAGCTGTATGCCGGTGAAGATGAGCATGAGTTGAACATGGTGTTCCAGTTTGAACATGTGGAATCCCAGGGGAAATACGGAAAATGGACAGACAAAAAGAGACCGCTGCCGGAGTTGAAGGCGATCTTCTCCAAATGGCAGACCGAGCTTTACGGGAAAGCATGGAACAGCCTTTTTCTGGATAACCATGATCAGCCAAGAGTCGTGTCCCGTTTCGGAAATGATGATCCAAAGTACAGAGAGGTCTCAGCCAAGATGCTGGCAACCTGTCTGCATATGATGCAGGGAACTCCTTATATCTATCAGGGAGAGGAGCTTGGAATGACCAATTATCCGTTTGAATCACCGGCAGATTTCCGTGATATCGAGAGTATTCATGCATATCAGGAGTGGTGTGAGAGCGGAAAAGTCAGTCATGACACATTCTGGCCGTGTATGCTTTTTACCAGCAGGGACAATGCCCGCACGCCGATTCAGTGGGACGATACCGAAAACGGCGGATTTACCACAGGAACACCGTGGATTTCCGTGAATCCGAACTATAAGGAGATCAATGCAAAACAGGAGCTGGCTGATCCGGATTCGGTTTTCCACTATTATCAGAAGCTGATCGCGTTGAGAAAGCAGTATCCGTTGATCGTATACGGCAAGTATGAAGCCCTGCTGCCGGAAGATGAAAATCTTTTCGTCTATACAAGAACACTGGATAGAGAAAAACTGCTTACCGTATGTAATTTCTCGGATCAGGAGCAGCGCTTTCGGATGCCTTCGGAGTTTGTGGGCGGGGAATGCCTGATCTCAAATCTTTCGAATGATTACCGGCAGGAAGAGCTGGTATTGAAGCCATATGAGGCATTTGTTCTTCATATTGGTTGAGCCTGTTTCAAATGCGCATGAAAAGTAATTTTGTTTCATAGAAAGTGAGGGAATAGAAGTGTCAAAGACAAGTGTCAGGATCAGAGATGCGTTTAAAAAGAGTGACGATGAGAGAGACGCAGGTCTCACCACACCTGACAATATCAGACGATATGATGATATTGTTTATGGAACGTATACAGACTGGCAGGTGCTCGATGTGTATCGCCCAAAAGAGGCGGGAGATCGCAAACTGCCGGTCATCGTGAGTGTGCATGGTGGAGCCTGGGTATATGGTGACAAGGAACGCTATCAGTATTACTGTATGAGTCTTGCGCAGCATGGATTTGCTGTGGTGAACTTTACATACAGACTGGCTCCGGAATTCAAATTTCCGGCTGCCATTGAGGACATCAATCTTGTGATGAAGTGGATCATGGAACATGAGACGCAGTATGGCTTTGACGCAAAACATATTTTTTGCGTAGGAGATTCTGCCGGTGCGCACCAGCTCGCACTTTACTGTGCAATATGCACCAATCCGGAGTATGCTAAAAATTTTACGTTTGAAGTACCGGCAGGATTTGTGCCGACAGCTATTGCTTTGAATTGCGGAAAATATCAATTTGATCAAAATGACAGTATGGATGAGCAGACGACACTGCTTATGGCTGATTATCTGCCGGATGGCGGCACCTATGAGGAACGGAAGATAATCAGCGTTGTGAATCATATGACAGAAAAATTTCCGCCGGTGTTCTACATGACCTGTACCGGAGATTTTCTGGTGGATCAGGCTCCTATACTGGAACAGAAGCTTCTGGAATGCAGGATTCCACACGAGTTCCATTTTTATGGGGATGCGCAGCATGAATTGGGACATGTGTTTCATTGTAATATGAGATTGCAGGCTGCCATGCAATGTAATAAAGAGGAATGTGAATACTTTGGCAGATTTCTGTAATTTTCTATCGCATAGGCGGCAAAGAACAAAATCAAGAAAAATCTTTAT
>JALEJB010000081.1 GCA_022768825.1 Lachnospiraceae bacterium | reverse complement strand
TGGGACTACAGCTCTTTTTTGAGGGCAGCGAGGAGAGCGAAGGCATAGAAGGACTGGGACTTTTGAAGGGTAGTGTTGTACGTTTCTCAGATGAACACGGACTGAAGATTCCGCACATTGGATGGAATTCCCTGGAGCTGATGAATGAGGGACGCCTTTTTCGAGGGATCCCGAATGGTTCCTATGTCTATTTTGTACACTCCTATTATTTAAAGGCAGGGGATGAGCACATCGTCAAGGCGACGACAACCTACGGAGATCTGGTGCATGCTTCCGTGGAACAAGACAACATCTTTGCCTGTCAGTTTCACCCGGAAAAAAGCAGCAGCATTGGACTGAAGATTTTGGACAATTTTGCGCATTTAAGGGAGGACAAGTAAGATGTTTACAAAACGAATTATCCCATGTCTGGATGTAAATAACGGGCGAGTTGTAAAAGGCGTTAATTTTGTAAATCTGCGAGATGCGGGAGATCCTGTAGAGATCGCAGCGGCTTATGATAAGGCAGGAGCCGATGAGGTTGTATTTTTGGATATTACCGCATCATCAGATGGACGTGAGACCGTCGTCGATATGGTGCGAAAGGTTGCTGAAAAAGTATTTATTCCCTTTACGGTTGGCGGCGGTATCCGTACAGTAGATGATTTTCGCGCGTTGCTTCGCGAGGGTGCGGACAAGATCTCTATCAATTCGTCAGCGATCAACCGTCCGGAACTGATCAGTGAGGCGGCAGACAAATTCGGCAGTCAGTGTGTCGTTGTGGCGATTGATGCCAGAAGGCGGGAAGATGGCAGTGGCTGGAATATCTATAAAAACGGCGGTCGTGTGGATGTGGGGATCGACGCGGTCGAGTGGGCGATGAAAGCAGATCGGCTTGGTGCCGGTGAGATCCTGCTCACCAGCATGGACTGCGACGGTACGAAAGCAGGTTATGATATCGAGCTGACCAGACAGATCGCGGAAAATGTTTCGATTCCGGTTATCGCTTCCGGCGGAGCGGGAACGATGGATCATTTTTATGATGCGCTGACAGAAGGAAAGGCAGATGCAGCGCTGGCAGCATCTTTATTCCATTATAAAGAGATGGAGATCATGGATCTGAAAAATTATCTGGCAGACAGAGGGGTATCTGTCCGAAGATAAGGCTTTTCGCACATTCTGAAAATAGAATGCCGCAGTATTCTTGCATACACATCGTTCGTTAAAGAATAGCCGGAGTACGACATAGGAGATAACAAAAGATGGCAATGATTGATAATGACTGGCTGCCGGTATTAGCACCGGAATTCAAAAAGCCGTATTATGCAAAGTTATATGAGTTTGTGAAGGAGGAATATCACACACATGTGGTCTATCCGCCTTCTGAGGATATCTTTAATGCGTTTCATTTTACTCCATTAAAAGATGTAAAGGTGCTCATTTTAGGACAGGATCCGTACCACGAAGAGCATCAGGCACAGGGTATGTGTTTTTCCGTAGAACCGTCGCAGGAGATTCCTCCATCCCTTGTAAATATTTATAAAGAGCTGCAGGATGATCTGGGCTGTTACATACCAAACAACGGTTATCTGAAAAAATGGGCAGACCAGGGCGTTTTGCTCCTCAACACAGTGCTTACCGTGCGTGCGCATCAGGCAAATTCCCATCAGGGAAAAGGCTGGGAAATGTTTACGGATGCTGTCATTCAGGCGGTCAATGAACAGGATCGACCGATTGTCTATCTCCTTTGGGGCAGACCGGCGCAGACGAAGATTCCGATGCTCACCAATCCGAAGCATCTGGTACTGACGGCACCGCATCCGAGCCCGCTTTCTGCATATCGCGGATTCTTTGGATGCAAACATTTTAGTCAGACAAATGAGTTTTTGCAAAGTCATGGAATGGAACCTATCGACTGGCAGATTGAGAATGTCTGAAAAAAACCGTTGAAAGTTACGATAGATCTGTTTATAATAAAGTTAACAAATCGGCAGGATCAGCCGATATTATGGATGAGAGACAAGGATGTCTGTTTTTTCACCGAAATCCGGTAGGGTTTTGTGTATGATCAAAGGAGTGATACGAGTATGAGTTTTAATTACAATGTCAGCAGTTTATTTTCGAATCTGAATTCCGGCAGTACATCGGGCAGCTCGGGACTGAGCAGTATGTTATCCGATTACAACGCGATTCGCAATGGTTCCTACGGCAAGCTGATGAAGGCTTATTATCAGGGAACGGATAACAGCGCGGCGAAGTCGGCGTACAACCACGCAGTGAAAAATTCCAATACGTCTACGGCGGCAGACAGCAGCGCCACCATCAAGGAACTGCAGAGTACCACTGATGCGCTGACGACTTCTGCGAAGGATCTCTATACCACCGGTTCCAAGTCTGTATTTAATAAGAAGGAAGTCACTGATGACAACGGACAGACCTCTTTGCAGTACGATACGGATGCGATTTACAAGAGCATCAAGAGCTTTGCAGATGATTACAACAAAGTGCTGGAGACAGCAGATAAGTCCGCAGATTCCAAAGTGCAAAACAGTGTGGTTGGCATGATCAATTATACGAAGATGGAGTCCAATATGCTTGGTAAACTGGGCATCACGATCGGTTCGGATCATCAGTTGTCCATCGACGAGAATACATTTAAGAAATCGGATATGAGCGTGGCAAAGAGCCTGTTCAACGGTACCGGCTCCTACGCTTATATGATCGGCAGCAAATCTGCGATGACCAATTCCTACGCGGATATGGAAGCAGCCCGCGCAAATACTTATAATAGGTACGGAAGCTATGGCAATACGTACAATTCCGGATCTATCTATAATTCATATTTTTAATGAAAGGCACTAAAAACGAGATACAGGTTGTATCTCGTTTTTATCTTGAAAGGAGATAAGACTCCCACCTCTATAGGTGGCGAGTAAAACAAATTCATCTTGGTGGGAGTCCAATCTCCTTCCAAGATAAAGCCTCCGGCGGATTGCAGAGGTGCGCAGAAGAAGAATGTCATGCAAAG
>JALEJB010000075.1 GCA_022768825.1 Lachnospiraceae bacterium | reverse complement strand
CGTGAAGCCCCCCCCAAGATGAGATATCCCTTCCTATAAGGAAGTAAGACCCCTGAAAGAGTATCAGGTAGATAGGACAGGAGTGGAAGCGTGGTAACACGTGCAGCGGACTGCCACTAATCGGTCGAGGGCTTGACCATTATCCGGATTGTATTACAATCCGGATTAGATAAGAGCGAAGCTCTTATCAGAGATTGTACCGATTTTCGAAGAAAATCGTGTGCTAGATAAAAACGAAGTTTTTATCAGAAATTGTGCTGATTGCAAAACAGTAAGAGCGAAGCTCTTATCACAATTGTGCTGATTGTTTGGTTTGAGTTTAATGTCTGTGTGAAATTTTGAATGTACATTATACCGATTTCTGAAAGAAATCGTGTATTAGATAAAAACGAAGTTTTTATCAGAAATTGTACCGATTTTCGAAGAAAATCGTGTGCAATAAATTATAATCCTCGATAGCTCAATGGTAGAGCACTCGGCTGTTAACCGAGTTGTTGTAGGTTCGAGCCCTACTCGGGGAGTTTTTTCATCAAAAAGAATAAGGCCCCATGGTCAAGCGGTTAAGACATCGCCCTTTCACGGCGGTAACACGGGTTCGATTCCCGTTGGGGTCATTCAAGTAATATCTGTTGATTTTACTTGACGTAGTACAAATCAGATGCTATAATAGCAACTGTGTTTGTGGCGACTTAGCCAAGTGGTAAGGCGTGGGACTGCAACTCCCTGATCATCGGTTCAAATCCGTTAGTCGCCTCTGAAGAGATTGAATTTTATTTTCAATCTCTTTTTTTTATATAAAAAAGATGGTATACTGTATAAAACATTCCAAAGGAGAACTGCATGAAAAAGATCGCATTATTTATGGATGAATGGAAGAGATGTTTTACTTATGCATGGCCATCAGGGATTTTACAAAGAATTCGTGAGACAAATGCAGAAGTAAGTTTATATATTTTTAGCAGTTCCGGAAATTGGAGCTTGGACAATAAGTTTAATTACGGTGAATATAATATTTATCGTTTGCCGAATCTGCAGGACTTTGATGGTATCATTCTGGATCTAAATAATGTGGAATTACAGGATGTGCGGGAAGATATTATCAGACGCGTAAAAGAGTCAGGGGTTCCGGCTGTTTCAATCGGAGATGATATTGAGGATTTTTACTGTGTTGGAATCGACAATAACAATGCAATGCGTAAAATTATTGCCCATATGTACCAGCAGCACAAATGCAGAAAATTCTGGTTTATCATGGGTAAAAGAGACCATTATGATTGTAAAAAGCGGTTTGAAGCATTGATGGATTATGTAAAAGAAAAAGATTTAGATATCACTGAAAGAGAATGTTATTTTGGTTCTTTTGAATGCAGCAGTGGTGAGGAAGGATTTTATAAACTGTTTGAAGAACATCACGGAGAACTACCGGATGCAATCATTTGTGCCAATGACAATCTTGCGGTTGGCGTATCGGAAGCCGTCATGAAAAGCGGATATACCATACCGGGAGATGTCAAAATTACCGGATTTGACAATTTAGACAAAGCAAATATATATAAACCAAATATTTCGACAGCCAGCTTTATCCGGGAAGAAATCGGTATCCGGATTGTAGATCTGTTTTTACAGATTTGGAAGGGAGAAAAACCGGAGCGGTTTACATATTCAAAGACACAGCCGATCTTTTGGGAGAGCTGTGGGTGCAATTATAAAGCACAGATTGATATTCGTGGAAAGCTAAAAGAGAATATGCTTTATGAAGTCGAAACTATGGATTTTGAAGGGACAATGCTTGAACTGGAATATGAATTGCAGATATGTAAAAATATCCCACAGATCATGAATTGTATTTCAAGGTTTGTATCTGCATTTAAATGTGATGCTCTTTATCTCGTAATGGATAAAAATATTCATGCTTATCGGGATCAGGTTACCTTTGATTTCGAACAGGACAGAACGGAAGAAAACTTTGAAAAAATTGGATATCCGGCTGAGATGCAATTGATGTTTGCATATGAAAACGGGCATATTATCGACACATCGGATATGAAGACCAATGGAATTTTTCCATTGTTTGACAGTGAAAAAAGCGGAACGGATTTCTTGTTTTTACCGCTTCATTTTAAGGAATATGCCGTTGGTTATTTTGTCATTCGAAATGCAGTTTATCTGTTGGAAAAACAGTATTTATTCCAGGTGATGAGTATTCTTCGCAATGCGATTGAAAATCTCTATGCACAGGAACGTCTGGAGTATATGAATAATATGCTTGCCAGATTATATGTTCATGATGCATTGACCGGTTTGTATAACCGTTTTGGCTTTCAACAATTGGGAAATCAGTTTTTTGAGAGGCAAAAGAAAAAGGGTGAACCGATCTTTATTATGTTTATTGATCTGGATCATTTGAAGAAGATCAATGATAAATTCGGACATGAAAAAGGTGATTTTGCAATCTGTTCTGTTGCAAAAGCGATCCGGAAATATTGCGATCCGGAATGTATTGCGTGCAGAACCGGCGGAGACGAATTTGTTGTCATCCAAAAGCAGATGCTTACACAGGTTCAAAATCAGTTGAAGATCAATATTCAACAGGAATTGAAACAAATAGAGAAGGAAACAGATTTCCCATATGCATTGGAAGTGAGTATCGGAGAAGTGTTAACGGATCCGGATTCAGATCTGGGATTTGAAGACTATGTCAGGTTGGCAGATGAGAAGATGTATCAGGAAAAAGTCAATAGACGCGCAAATCGTGAATAAAATGAAAAAAGAATGGTATTTAAAAAAGTGACCGACATTTCAATCGGTCACTTTTTGTATAAATAATTATTTTTTTATTACTTTGGCAAATTTCTTTTTACCGCGTTTTACAATTTTTCCTTCTCCGTCAAAATTGGCTAATTTGTAAGCAGTAGCGATATCTGAAACTTTTTCACCGTCTACGGTAACACCACCCTGCTGTACGGCGCGACGCGCATCGGAACGGGATTCACATAAGCCTGCCTTGACGAGTACTGCCATGATATCCATGTCTCTCTCCGCAAAATCAGCTTCTGAGACTTCTACGGTTGGCATATTGGCTGTGACACCGCCGCCGGCAAAGAGTGCTTTTGCAGCTTCCTTTGCTTTTTCGGCTTCTTCTTCGCCATGTACAAGCTTTGTCAGCTCATAAGCGAGTATTTCTTTTGCCTGATTTAACTGGCTTCCTTCCCAGCTATCCATCGCATCAATCTCTTCTAATGGCAAGAAGGTCAGCATACGGATACATTTCAATACATCCGAATCGGCTACGTTTCTCCAATACTGGTAGAAGTCGAACGGAGAAGTTTTGTTTGGATCGAGCCATACTGCGCCGGACTGTGTCTTGCCCATTTTCTTTCCTTCTGAGTTTAACAGAAGATTGATCGTCATTGCATAAGCATCTTTTCCGAGCTTGCGTCGGATCAGCTCTGTACCGCCAAGCATATTTGCCCACTGATCATCTCCGCCAAACTGCATATTACAGCCGTACTTCTGGAATAATTCAAAGAAATCGTAGCTTTGCATGATCATGTAATTGAATTCTAAAAAGGTCAGACCTCTTTCCATACGCTGTTTGTAGCATTCATGGGAAAGCATACGGTTTACACTAAAATGAGCTCCAACCTCACGAAGGATTTCAATATAGTTCAGATCCATGAGCCAGTCTGCATTGTTGACAAGCAGAGCTTTGTCATCAGTGAAATCGATAAAACGACTCATCTGTTTTTTGAAACATTCTACATTGTGGTTGATCGTTTCCGTTGTCATCATCTGGCGCATATCTGATCTGCCGGATGGATCGCCGATCATGGCAGTACCGCCGCCGATCAAAGCGATTGGTTTGTTTCCTGCCATCTGGAGACGTTTCATCAGGCAAAGCGCCATGAAATGTCCCACATGCAAGCTGTCTGCTGTTGGGTCAAATCCAATGTAAAAAGTTGCTTTTCCATTGTTAATGAGTTCTTTGATCTCGTCTTCGTCCGTTACCTGCGCGATCAGTCCGCGGGCAACTAATTCGTCATATAATTGCATAGTGATCCTTTCTGTGTGCATAGCACACATTTGTTTTTTTAAAATTTTGCTCTTATCTGATCCGGATTGCTTTCAGCAATCGTAATATGTGATGGAATAAAAAAAGTCCTTTTCAGCTCATACTGAAAAGGACGAATGAATCGTGTTACCACCTTTTTTTATCTCTTTCTCACGAAAAAGACCTCATCAGGTATCCATCAATACCCTGCCACTGTAACGTGTGACTGACGTCGCAGCCTACTGGGAAACCGTTCGGTGCGCAGCTTGAGGATGTATTCATCAGATCGCTGTCCTGCGCCTCTCATCAACCGGCTGCTTTCTGTAGGAAGTAGGAAATGATTACTTGTTCCTGTCATCGCTTTTAAATATAAAATGTATTAACATTATAAGAAGCGAATTCGCAAATGTCAAGGACAATTGTGGATAAATGCAGAAAATGTGGATAAATATGCGGATAAACATTGCAATATCAGCATAAAGTAGGTATAATTATCCAAAGGATTGCCCTTAAAATAGGAACAGGAGGGAAAGAATAATGGCATTTTTTGAGAAATTTGGAGAAACTTTTTCGTCAGCGGTAGAAGATATCAGTGAAACAATTGCCGGTGCGGGAAAAGATATGGGTCAGAAAGCAAAAGACTTTTCTGAAATTGCAAAGGTTGCGAAGGATATTCGCATAAAAGAGAACCGTGTACAGAAGATGTATGCGCAGCTCGGAACAAAATACTATGATATGCACAAGAATGATGCGGAAAATGAGTATGAAGAGATTGCATCAATCACTTCTGCTTTAGAAGAAATCGAACAGTTAAAAAAAGATTTAAAAGAGCTCAAAGGAACCAAAATCTGCCCTGCATGTGGAGCAGAAATCGGCAAGGACGATGCTTTTTGTAAGGTTTGCGGCGAGAAAACAGTTTCAGAGGAAGTCACGGAAATCGTCAGTGCAGACGAGGTAGAGGTGGTTGACTCTGAGGTATCGGAAGAGGCATTCGAGGAATAATCGTAAAAGGATCCTCACGATTCATAAATGAATCCTGATAAGAAGGACCTCACCCATGAAAAACGCTTCGCGTTGGGGTTCGGGTCATCACGATTCGTAAACGAATCCTGATAATAGATAAGAGGAAATGCGATGGCAGAAAAGACAACCTATTATGTGATTAAAGAGAAGGCTGTCCCGGAGGTTTTGTTAAAGGTGGTAGAAGCCAAACGCCTTCTGGAGTCCGGACGTGCGTCATCTGTTCAGGATGCGGTGGA